>NZ_JBHXML010000060.1:26690-67500 GCF_042720345.1 Kitasatospora sp. NPDC058478
CGGCCTGGGTGCCCGGGCCCCGCCCCGGGGCGCTTTATTTTCTGTACTCAGGTTGGGCGAAATCGGGGGGGCGGGCCCCTACGGGGGGGGGTGTGGGAAGTCGGACGGGCCGACTTCCCACTCCGCACCGGGCGGATCAGCTCGCCCAGCCGGACGTCCGCCAGGCGTTGACGCCCGGGTGGACGGCCTGGCGGAACAGGCGGGAACGGTCGTTCCAGGGGGCGGCCGGGCCGGCACCGGCCCGGCGCGCCGCCTCGGCGGCGGCCTGCGCGGCGGCGGCCCGGGCCTGGACCACCGCCAGGACGGCGGCGAGCTCCTCGGGGGTCGGCTGCCCGTGCAGCACGTGGATCGGTGCCATGGCTCATTCTCTCCCGACGAGGGCCTACAGGGGGATGTTGCCGTGCTTCTTCGGCGGCAGCACCTCGCGCTTGCCGCGCAGCGCCCGCAGACCCCGGACGATGTGCCGGCGGGTCTCGCTCGGCGGGATCACCGCGTCCACGTAGCCGCGCTCGGCCGCCAGGTACGGGTTCAGCAGGGTGTCCTCGTACGAGGCGATCAGCTCGGCCCGCTTCTGCTCGGCACCGCCCGCCGCCTCGGCCTCGGCGATCTCCCGCCGGTGCAGGATGTTGACCGCGCCCTGCGCGCCCATCACCGCGATCTGCGCGGTCGGCCAGGCCAGGTTGAGGTCGGCACCCAGGTGCTTGGAGCCCATGACGTCGTACGCGCCGCCGAAGGCCTTGCGGGTGATCACGGTGATCAGCGGGACGGTCGCCTCGGCGTAGGCGTAGATCAGCTTGGCGCCGCGGCGGATGATGCCGTCCCACTCCTGCTCGGTGCCGGGCAGGAAGCCGGGCACGTCGACGAAGGTCAGCACCGGGATGTTGAAGGAGTCGCAGGTCCGGATGAAGCGGGCGGCCTTCTCGCTGGCGTTGATGTCCAGGCAGCCGGCCAGGTCCATCGGCTGGTTGCCGACGATGCCGACGGACTGGCCCTCGACCCGGCCGAAGCCGGTGATGATGTTGCCCGCGTACAGCGGCTGGGTCTCCAGGAACTCGCCGTCGTCGACGATGTGCTCGATCACCTTGCGCATGTCGTACGGCTGGTTCGCCGAGTCCGGCACGATGGCGTCGAGTTCGAGGTCCTCGTCGGTGACGGTGAGGTCCGCCTGCTCGGGGTAGGACGGCGGGTCCGACAGGTTGTTGGAGGGCAGGTACGAGAGCAGGCTCTTGACGTACTCGACGGCCTCCTTCTCGTCGGTGGCCAGGTAGTGCGCGTTGCCGGACTTGCTGTTGTGGGTGCGGGCGCCGCCCAGCTCCTCCATGCCGACGTCCTCGCCGGTCACGGTCTTGATCACGTCCGGGCCGGTGATGAACATGTGCGAGGTCCGGTCGGCCATCACCACGAAGTCGGTGATCGCGGGGGAGTACACCGCGCCGCCCGCGCAGGGGCCCATGATCAGCGAGATCTGCGGGATCACGCCCGAGGCGTGCACGTTGCGGCGGAAGATCTCGCCGTACAGGCCGAGCGAGACCACGCCCTCCTGGATCCGGGCGCCGCCGGAGTCGTTGATGCCGATGACCGGGCAGCCGGTCTTCAGCGCGAAGTCCATCACCTTGACGATCTTCTCGCCGAACACCTCGCCCAGGGAGCCGCCGAACACGGTGAAGTCCTGGGCGAAGACGGCGACCTGGCGGCCGTCCACGGTGCCGTAGCCGGTCACCACGCCGTCGCCGTACGGGCGGTTCCGCTCCTGCCCGAAGTTCGTCGAGCGGTGCCGGGCGAACTCGTCGAACTCGACGAAGGAGCCCTCGTCCAGCAGCTCCGCGACCCGCTCGCGGGCCGTCAGCTTGCCCTTGGCGTGCTGCTTCTCCACGGCCGCGGCGGAGCCGGAGTGCACCGCCTCGTCGAGCCTGCGCCGCAGGTCGGCGAGCTTACCGGCGGTGGTGTGGGGGTCGTACGGCGCCTCGGTCATCCGGTGGCTCTCCCTGATCCATGGGCCGCGACCTGTTCGAGTGCGCGCGGGCCGGAGTGGGGGCCCGCGCATGAGGGCAGGGCGGCGCTGCGAACTACCGTTGGGTAGCGTAGCCAGCGCACCGGCCCGGACGTCATGTCCTGGCGTTATGGCCATCGACACAGTGTGTCAACGCGCGTTCTGCGGGACGATGGGGCGGCCTACGCCCCATGCGACCTGACACGCCCTAGTGTTCTGGACCATGACCGCACCCGACTCCCCCCGCCGCAGTGGACTGCGCGGTTTCGGCCACGCCGGGCCGTCGCCGTGGACCGACCTGGACCGCCCGCCGCTGGACGAGGCCGCGCTGCGCCGCGACCTGCTGGTCCCGGACGGGCTCTGGACCTCGGTGGACGTCGTCGCCGAGACCGGCTCCACCAACAACGACCTCGCCGCCCGCGCCCGGGCCGGCGCCCCGCAGGGCGCGGTGCTGGTCGCCGAGGTGCAGAACGCCGGGCGCGGCCGACTGGAACGCCAGTGGAGCGCCCCGGCCCGCTCCGGGCTGTTCCTGTCCGTCCTGCTGCGCCCCGAGGAGGTGCCGGTCGAACGCTACGGCTGGCTGCCGATCCTGGTCGGGGTGGCCACCGCCAGCACGCTGAGCCGGGTCGCCGGGGTCGAGGTCGGGCTGAAGTGGCCCAACGACCTCCAGGTGGAGATCGACGGCGCGGAGCGCAAGCTCGGCGGCATCCTCACCGAGCTGAGCGGCGGCGCCGTGGTCGCAGGCCTCGGCATCAACGTCTCGCTGCGCGAGCCGGAGCTGCCCGTCCCCACCGCCGCCTCGCTCGCGCTGGCCGGCGCCGAGGTCACCGACCGGTCCACCCTGCTGCGCGCCCTGCTGCGCGAGTTCGCCGGGCTGTACCGCACCTGGACGGCCGCCGCCGGCGACCCGCACACCAGCGAGCTGCTCCGCGCCTACGCGGACCGCTGCACCACGCTCGGCCGCCAGGTGAAGGTGCACCTGCCGGGCGACCGGGAGCTGGTCGGCGAGGCGGTGGCGATCGACGGCGACGGCCGCCTGGTGGTCCGCACCCCCGACGGCGCACGCCGGGCGGTCGGCGCGGGGGACGTCGTCCACGTGCGCCCCGAGCCCCGCTGAACGGCACTCTTCACCTCTCCTTGACCCGGGCTGATGCCCCGGATCACGCGATTCCGTGCGAACATTCCACCTGGCAGCGGTGTGAGGCGCGCCACTGCCCGCCGGGTGGCGGGCGCGCCCGGACAGGCAGGACACGAGGCAAGTGCGGCGACCGCACGGGGACGGACCGGTGGCAGAGGACGGCAGCAGCGGCGCGACATCGGGGACCCACGACCCCACGGTCGCGCTCGAACTGGAACGCCTGATCCTGGACGCGCCACGCCGCTACACCCCGTACCAGGCCGCGCGGGCCGCAGACGTCCCGATGGAGCTGGCGACCCGCTTCTGGCGGGCCATGGGCTTCCCCGACATCGGCCAGTCCCGGGCCCTCACCGACGGCGACGTGATCGCCCTGCGCCGGCTCGCCGGCCTGGTCGAGTCCGGCCTGCTCAGCGAGTCGATGGCGATCCAGGTGGCCCGCTCCACCGGCCAGACCACCGCCCGGCTGGCCGGCTGGCAGATGGACACCTTCCTGGAGAACCTCACCCAGGCCGTCGAACCCGGCCTGACCCGCGCCGACGTCGCCTACCCGCTGGTCGAGCTGCTGCTGCCGGAGCTGGAGCAGTTCCTGGTGTACGTCTGGCGCCGCCAGCTCGCCGCCGTCACCGGCCGGGTGGTCCAGGCCGCCGAGGACAACGAGATCACCAGCGGCCGCCTCGCCGTGGGCTTCGCCGACCTGGTCGGCTTCACCCGGCTGTCGCGGCGGCTGGAGGAGGAGGAGCTCGGCGAACTCGTCGAGACCTTCGAGAACACCTGTTCGGACCTGATCGCGGGGCAGGGCGGCCGGGTCATCAAGACCCTCGGCGACGAGATCCTCTACGTCTCCGAGGACCCGGTCACCGCCGCCGAGATCGCGCTCAGCCTGATCGAGGCCCTCGCCGAGGACGAGAGCATCCCCGCGCTGCGGGTCGGCATGGCCTTCGGCACGGTCACCTCGCGGATGGGCGACGTCTTCGGCACCACCGTGAACCTGGCCAGCCGGCTCACCTCGATCGCGCCCAAGGACGCGGTGCTGATCGACGGCGAGTTCGCCGCCGCGCTGGAGCAGTACGGCAGCGTGGCCCCGCCGGACGCGGACGGCCCCGGCCTCGCCGAGGCGCTGTCGGCCGCCGCCGGGATGCCCGCCTCGGGCCTGCCGGTGCCGGGCCTGGACGCCGGGCACCGGTTCCACCTGCAGCCGATGTGGCGCCGGCCGGTGCGCGGGCTCGGGTTGGTCGAGCCGTGGCTGCTGTCGCGGCGGCTGAAGCCGGAGTAGGACTCCGCCCCTGCCCCTCCCGGGCCCTTCTCACGCCTCTCCCGGACCCTTCCCGGTCTCTTCCGGGCCCCTTCCGGTCTTCTCCTGTGCCCTTCCCGGCTTTTCCCGGGCCTTTCCGGCCTTCCCCGGCCTTTTCCAGGACGCGGCCCCGGGCCGGTCCCGATGCTTGGGGTGCCGAACGGTTGAAACCCGTACGGCCGGTTGCGGGTCCGCCCCGGCAAACGGGGCATAACCGAACGAAACCGCCATAGTCTTGGTGAAAGCGGCCGGGTGGGTGCGGCCGCCGTCGGGGGTCCGGCAGGACCGAGCACAGGGAGCGAGGCGAGCCGGTGAGCAGTGAGGCGATCATGACGGACCGCGGCTGCGACTGCGACTGCGGCGGCCCGCAGCCGGCCGGCCAACTGCCCGACCTACGGCTGCAGTCCGTGGTCGAGCTGGCCCAGGACATGGCCGGCGCGCTCACCCCGCTGGAGGCCGTCCGGGCCGCCGCCGCCCGCGCCACCGAGGCGCTCGGGGCGACCATGGCGGCCGTCTCCGTCTGGGACCGCGAATCCGGCCGGCTCCGGGTCCTGGTCAACCACGGGGAGCTCGCGCCCGGCGAGGAGGAACTGCCCGAGGACGAGTCCTACCCCGTCGCCGACTTCCCCGAGATCGTCACCTATCTGGAGGAGCGCTGGACCACCGGGCGCCTCCCGCGGGCCTGGCTGCAGACCGCCGAGAACGCCGAACCGCACGCCGGGTACGCCCACCCCACCGCCGGCGCGTACTGCCAGGAACGCGCCGCGGCGCTGCGCCGGCGCGGCCGCGCCTGCTGCGTGGTCGCCCCGATCGTCCTGCACGGGCAGGCCTGGGGCGAGCTGTACCTGGCCCGCAGCGTCGGCAAGCCCGAGTTCGCCGCCGCCGACGCCGACTACGCGACCCTGCTCGCGGCCCAGATCTCGGCCGGCCTCGCCCAGACCGAACGCCTCGCCGACCTGCGCAAACTCGCCTTCTCCGACCCGCTCACCGGCCTCGCCAACCGGCGCGCCGTCGACACCCGGCTGGAGAGCGCCCTGACGGCGCACAACCGGGACAACACCGTGGTCTCGCTCGTCGTCTGCGACGTCAACGGCCTCAAGCGGGTCAACGACCAGCTCGGCCACGAAATGGGCGACCGGCTGCTCGAACGGTTCGCCCACCAGCTCTCGGTCGCCGCGGCCAAACTCCCCGGCAGCCTCGCCGCCCGCCTCGGCGGCGACGAGTTCTGCCTGCTCGCCGAAGGGCAGAAGGCCGACGAGGTCGTCGCCGTCGCCGAGGAGCTCTGCGCCCGGGCCCTCGCCCTGTCCGAGGGCGAGGGCGTCGCCTGCGGCGTCGCCTCCACCGGCGACTCCATCGGCCCGGTCACCACCCCCGACCGGCTCTTCCGGCTCGCCGACGCCGCCCAGTACCGGGCCAAGGCCGCCCGCGCCGCCCACCCCGTCGTCGCCGGGCGCAGCCACGGCCCCGGCTTCTCGCCCGACCCCACCGTGCTGCTCGCCGACGCCGCCGACCCGCACCACCGGGCCGACGGACGCGGCGCCCGCCCCGGCCGGGCCGGAGCGGGCGACCGGCGGCGCTTCCGGGGCGCCGCGCACAGTGCCGACCCGGGCCAGCTGCTCACCGCCGTCCTCGCGGCCCTCGACCAGGCCGCCGCCGCCCGGGCCGTCCACCCCGCCGACACCCTCGGCAAGCTCGTCGTCGTCGCCGAGGCCTCCGCCCGGCTGCTCGACGCCGTCGGCTGGTGGGTCTCCTACGTCCCGCCCGGCTCCCACCTCATGCGCACCGCCCAGCACGCCGTCTACCGGATGACCAGGGGCCCCAGCAGCACCCGCGCCGAGACCCAGCGGGCCCAGATCGAGGCCCCGGACGCCGTCTTCGACCTGCGCCACTACCCGATGACCCGCCGCGCCGTCCGCGGCGGCGCCTTCGCCCTGCGCGCCGGCGCGGCCGGCAACGACCCGGCCGAGGAGGCCATGCTGGTCGTCTCCGGCTACCGCGGCATGGTCGCCGCCGGCGGCCAGAACCCGGCCGGCGGCTGGCTCGTCGAACTCTTCGCCGACGACGCCACCCTGCCGCTCGGCCAGGCCGCCTTCGCCATGCGCGCCCTGGTGGCCGTCGCCCTGGCGGGCGCGGCCTCGCCCCCGGTGGTGTGAGGCCGGGGCGGGCGGCCGGTGCGGTCAGGCTCGCCCGAGGGCGCGCAGGACCGCCTCGACCAGGCGGTCGGCGTGAGCGTGGTCGAGCGGGCCGAGGCGGTAGAGCCAGCGGTAGTGGAGCGGGCCGTAGAGGAGTTCGAGGGCGAGGTCGAGGTCCGCGTCGGGGGCGAGCTGGCCGGCCTCGCGGGCGCTGCGCAGGCGCTCGCGGGTGACGTCGAGGAGCGGGTCCAGCAGGCGGGTGCGGTAGTCGGCGTACAGGGCCGGGTCGTTGAGCAGTTCGGCGGTGAGGGCGCGGTAGGTGCGGTCGAGGGCGGGATCGGTGAGCTCGTCGGCGGCGGGGCGCAGGACGGCCCGCAGGTCGGCGGCGAGGTCGCCGGTGTCGGGGAGGGCGAGGCTGCCCTCGTGCTCGTTGGCGGCGAGGAAGGCGTCGAAGACGACGGCGCCCTTGGAGGGCCACCAGCGGTAGATGGTCTGCTTGCCGACGCCGGCCCGGGCGGCGATCGCCTCGATGGTGAGCTTGCCGAAGCCGACGTCGGCGACGAGTTCGGCGGCGGCGGTGAGGACGGCGGCGCGGGAGCGTTCGCTGCGGCGGGCCGGGTCGGGGGCGGTTCTGTGGGCCATGGCGGAAATTCTAAGCGAAGTAGCGAGACGGACCGTATCGTCTTGACGCGGCGCCGGACCCCGGACCATGCTGGAGCGGCGCCAGCGAGACGGACCGTCTCGTCTCATTCTGGACCCTGGAGGCCCCCATGACCCGCTCCGCGCACCCCGCCCACATCCTGATGGTCTCGATCCCGGCCCACGGGCACGTCAACCCCAGCCTCGCCGTGATCGCCGAACTGGTCGCCCGGGGCCACCGGGTCAGCTACGTCAACGACGCCTCCTTCGCCGGGGCCGTCGAGTCGACCGGCGCCCGCTTCGTCCCGTACCCGACGAGGCTGCCGCTCGCCGGCGGCCCGGACGCCTGGGAGGAGGACCCGGTGGCGCTCCAGGAGCTGTTCCTGGACGACGCCCTCGCGATGTACCCCGTCCTGCTGGAGGCCTTCGCGGACGACCGCCCCGACCTGGTGCTCTGCGACATCGCGGGCTTCGCCGGGCGGGCGCTCGGCGAGCGGCTGGGCGTGCCGGTGGTGCAGCTGTCGCCCACCTACGTCGGCTGGGAGGGCATCGAGCAGGACATGGCGGAGGTGTACGAGGCGATCCGCAGCGGGCCAGGCGGCGCCGAGCACTACCGGCGGTTCGCCGACTGGCTGGCCGAGGCCGGGACGGTGGAGCGCGACGTGGACGCCTTCAAGGGCCGCCCGGCGCGGTCCGTCGCCCTGATCCCGCGCGCCCTGCAGCTCAACGCGGACCGGGTCGACGAACGGCGCGTCACCTTCGTCGGACCGTGCTTCGGCGACCGCGCCCACCAGGGCGGGTGGCAGCGGCCGGCGCACGCGGAGAAGGTGCTGCTGGTCTCGCTCGGCTCCGCCTTCACCCACCAGCCCGCGTTCTACCGGGCCTGCGTCCAGGCTTTCGGCGGCCTGCCCGGCTGGCACACGGTGCTCCAGGTCGGCGCGCACACCGACCTGGCCGACCTGGGCGAGGTGCCGGACACCGTCGAGGTGCACCGGTGGGTGCCGCAGCTGTCGGTGCTCGCGCAGGCGGACGCCTTCGTCACCCACGCGGGCATGGGCGGCTCCAGTGAGGGGCTGTACCACGGCGTGCCGATGATCGCCGTGCCGCAGGCCGTCGACCAGTTCGCCAACGCGGACGCGCTGGTGGGGCTCGGCGTCGCCCGCCGCCTGGACACCGCGCAGGCGACCCCGCAGGCGCTGCGCGGCGCGCTGCTGGAGCTGGTCGGCGACCCGGCGGTGGCCGAGCGGCTGAAGGCGCTGGCCGCCGCCGGCCGGGCCGAGGGCGGCACCGCCCGGGCGGCGGACCTGATCGAGGCCGAGCTCAGGGGGTGACCGGCGCGGCGGGGGAGGGCGCCGCTGTCGAGGGCGCGGCGGGGGAGGGCGAGGCGGGGGAGGGCGAGGCGATCCGGTCCGGCCGGGTGTAGACGTTCGCGCCCTCCCCGCGCAGGAAGCCGACCAGGGTCAGGCCCAGCTCCTCGGCGAGGTCCACCGCGAGCGAGGACGGCGCCGAGACGGCCGCCAGCAGCGGGACGCCCGCCAGCGCGGCCTTCTGGGTCAGCTCGAACGAGGCCCGGCCGCTGACCAGCAGGACGTGCCCGGTCAGCGGCAGCCTGCCCTCGCGCAGCGCCCAGCCGACCACCTTGTCCACCGCGTTGTGCCGCCCGACGTCCTCGCGGGCGCAGAGCAGGTCGCCGCTGGCGGCGTCGAACAGGCCGGCCGCGTGCAGGCCGCCGGTGGACTCGAAGGTGCGCTGGGCGGCCCGCAGTCGGTCCGGCAGGCCGTACAGCAGGGACGGCGGGACGGTGAGCGGGTCCTCGCCCACCGGGTGGCGGACGTGGGTGCGGACGGCGTCCACGGTGTCCCGGCCGCACAGGCCGCAGGCGCTGGTGGTGAGCAGGTTGCGGTGCGCGGACAGCGGCAGCGCGCGGGCGGCGCCGCGCAGGGTGGCGTCGACGACGTTGTAGGTGTTGGCGCCGGACTCGTCCGTCCCGGCGCAGTACCGCAGGGCGGCGAGCTCCTCGGCGGTGTGCACCAGCCCCTCGCCGACCAGGAATCCGGCCACCAGGTCGAAGTCCTGCCCGGGGGTGCGCATGGTGACGGTCAGCGGCTCGCCGCCGAGCCGGATCTCCAGCGGTTCCTCCGCCGCCAGCGAGTCCGGCCGCACCCCGCGCTCGTCCCCCCGCAGCCGCACCACCCGGCGCCGTGCCGTCGCCCGCGTCATCGCCCTGCCACCTCCGTGCGTGTCCGTGGGCACCAGCGTGCGGCACGGGGCGGCCCGGGTGAAAATCCTGCTGGTCGGTACGGGCGTACGATCGTGGCCGTTTCGGATGGCGACCACCTGTTGTCATATCTTCATTCACCTGATGTGATGGTGTATATGGATATGCACAGTGCTGTGGCCCCCGACGCTCCGCTGGTCCAGGTCGGCAAGGCCGACGTCAGCGCCGAGGACGTGCTGGCCGTCGCCCGGGGGAACGCCCGGGTCGAGATAGGCCCCGACGCGCTCGCCGAGATGGCGACGGCGCGGGCGCGGATCGACGCCCTCGCGGCCGAACCGCGCCCCGTCTACGGCGTGTCGACCGGATTCGGCGCGCTCGCCGTCCGGCACATCAGCCCCGAACTGCGCGCGCAGCTCCAGCGGTCGCTGGTGCGCTCGCACGCGGCCGGGATGGGACCGGCCGTCGAGCGCGAGGTCGTCCGGGCACTCGTCTTCCTGCGGATGAAGACGCTGGCCTCCGGCCGGACCGGGGTGCGCCCGCTGGTCGCGCAGACCATGGCCGCCCTGCTCAACGCGGGCATCACCCCGGTGGTCCGGGAGTTCGGCTCGCTCGGCTGCTCCGGCGACCTCGCGCCGCTGTCGCACTGTGCGCTGGTCCTGATGGGCGAGGGCGTGGCCACCGGCCCGGACGGCGTGGAGAAGCCCGCCGCCGAACTGCTCGCCGCCGCCGGCATCGAGCCCGTCGAACTGCTGGAGAAGGAGGGCCTGGCCCTCATCAACGGCACCGACGGCATGCTCGGCATGCTGGTGATGGCCATCGCCGACCTGCAGCGGCTGTACACCACCGCCGACATCACCGCCGCGATGACCCTGGAGGCGCTGCTCGGCACCGACAAGGTGCTCGCCCCCGAACTGCACGCCCCGATCCGCCCCCACCCGGGCCAGGCGCTGAGCGCCGCCAACATGCTGGCCGTCCTCAAGGACTCCGGCCTCACCGGCCACCACCAGGACGACGCGCCGCGGGTCCAGGACGCCTACTCGATCCGCTGCGCCCCGCAGGTGGCCGGCGCCGGCCGGGACACCCTCGCCCACGCCCAGCTGGTCGCCTCCCGCGAGCTGGCCGCCTCGGTCGACAACCCGGTGGTGCTGCCGGACGGCCGGGTGGAGTCCAACGGCAACTTCCACGGCGCCCCGGTCGCGTACGTGCTGGACTTCCTCGCCATCGCCGCCGCCGACCTGGGCTCCATCTCCGAGCGCCGCACCGACCGGCTGCTCGACAAGGCCCGCTCGCACGGCCTGCCGGCCTTCCTGGCCGACGACCCCGGCGTGGACTCCGGCCTGATGATCGCCCAGTACACCCAGGCGGCGCTGGTCAGCGAGAACAAGCGGCTCGCCGTCCCGGCCTCGGTCGACTCGATCCCGTCCTCCGCGATGCAGGAGGACCACGTGTCGATGGGCTGGTCCGCCGCCCGCAAGCTGCGCCAGTCCGTCGACAACCTCGGCCGGATCCTCGCCGTCGAACTCACCGCCGCCGCCCGCGCCCTGGAGATCCGCCAGCAGGCCGACGACGCGGGCCGGACGGCCCCGGCCACCACGGCCGCCATGGCCGCCGCCCGGGAGGCGGGGGTCGGCGGCGCCGGCCGCGACCGCTTCCTCTCGCCGGACCTGGAGGCCGCGGCCGCGCTGGTCGCCTCCGGGGAACTGGTGCGGGCGGTGGAGCGGGTCACCGGGCCGCTGGCCTGACCCGGTGTGACCCGGTGCGTTCGGTGAGATCGGCGTGACGGGCCGTCGGGTCCGGTGCGGCCGTCGGGTCCGGTGCGGGCGGCGGGGCTCAGTCCCAGTCGTCCCGGGACCGGGACCGCGGCTCGTCCCGGTCCCGGCGGTTGCCGAACGCGGCGGCGAAGTTGACCCCGACGATGCCCGCCCAGCTGACGATCAGACCGATGAAGCCGCCGCTCTGCGGGCTGGCCGCGATCGCGGTCAGCGGGATGCCGAGGACCAGCGAGATCACCGCCAGCCGGTTGCCGGGGCGGCCGGGCCCCGGCCCCGGGCGGTGCGGTCGGCGCCGGTGCGCGGGCTCGTAGTCGTCCATCCGCTCGGCCACCCGGCGCTCGACCCGGGCGTCCAGGCGGGCGTCCAGGCGGCTCAGGAACGAGTCGACCAGCTCCGGCTCGTACTCCTTGCCGAGTTCCTTGCGAGCGTGCAGGGCGGCGTCGAGGTCGCGCCGCAGGTCGTCCTGGCGAGTGTCCATGGGAACAGCCTGGGCCCGCGCCGGGGGCGCGGTCCATCCGTCGGTGGGGGAATCCGGGCGGGTTCAGGGAGAATTCAGGGTTACCCCGAGCTCCCACCCGCTCGGGCCGTCTCACCCGGCGTCCCGCCGTACGAGACGTCTTTGCCAGGCGCGACGCACTGCTGCACAGTCGTCGTCCGAATCGCTCGCATCCGGAGGTACCGCTGATGACCGCCACCGACGAGGCCGGCACGGTCGGCCCCTCCGCCCGGCTGCTCCAGCTGTTCGAAGGCCACCGACTGACCCCGACCCAGCGGCGGATCGCGCACTCGCTGGTCCGGCACGCTACCGAGGCGCCGTTCCTCTCCAGCGTCGAGGTCGCCGAACTCGCCGGCGTCAGCCAACCGTCCGTCACCCGCTTCGCGGTCGCCCTCGGCTACGACGGCTACCCGGCGCTGCGCAAGCAGCTGCGCGAACTCGGCGCGGGCGAGCCGGCCGCACCCGAGACCCCCGACGACGCGGTGCGCAACGAGCACCAGCAGGCCGTGCTCGCCGAGATCGCCCACCTGCGCCACCTCGCCGAACTCCTCGCCGACCCCGAGCCGATCACCCGCGCCGCCCGGCTGCTCGCCGCCTCCCGCCCACTGCCGGTGCTCGGCCTGCGGGCCGCCTCCGCGCAGGCGCGCGGCTTCGCCTACTTCGCCGCCAAGGTGCACCCGGACATCCGCCTCCTCGACGAGGGCGGCAGCATGCTCGCCGACCGGCTGGAACAGGCCGCCGCGGCCGGGGCCACCGCGCTGCTCTGCTTCGCGCTGCCGCGCTACCCGCGGGAGCTGATGGACGCGCTGACGGTGGCCCGCGAGTGCGGGCTGACGGTGCTGACCGTCGCCGACAGCGCCTTCGCGCCGGTCGCCAAGCTCTCCGACCTGATGCTGCCGGCCGCCGTCGGCACCGGGCTGGTCTTCGACACCGCGTGCGCGCCGATGATGCTCGGCCGGGTGCTGTTGCAACGCATGTGCGACGAACTCCCGGGCGCGGAGGCCCGGTTGGAGGCCATCGAGCAGTCCGCCGCGGCACGTGGCCTGTTTTTGGAGTAGACACGGCGGGGAGTAGCCGTCACGAACCCGGGCATCCCCTACAGCAGGGGGTGCCGCCCATGCGCGTGATCCACGAGATGAAGTTCGTCGCCCGCCTGGCCTCGGGTGTCGACGAATGGTCCTGCCCCACCTGCGGACGCCGCGTCACCCTGCGGCGCCTGCCCGATCCCGAACTGACCGTCCTCGACCCGGGAGACGAGTCCGCCGTGCACGTCGGCGTCATCGAACCCGACGCCCGCGCCGCCGCCGCGGCCGCCGAGAAGTACGGCCTCGGCCCGGTCCAGAACATCCCCCGCCCGCCGACCCCGCCCACCCCCGACGCCGCCGACCGCCGCTGGCTCGCCGAGATCGGCATCGACTGGGACGGCGACGCCGCGGCCTGAGGGCGCCAGTGCGACCCGTTCCGGCCACGCCGGTACGGGGGCTTCGGCGTGCCTGGGCGCGGCTGCGGGCCGCTGCTGATCGGATGGGTTCGGGGTCTGGTCGGGAGTTGATTGTTTGGATATATTCAGCCGAGCTGAATCTGAATGAATCCATCCGCAGGGAGGCCAGGACATGGTGCAGCAGGCGAGTGGGCCGCGTGAGGTCAGGGCGGCGCGGGGGACGGGGCTGACGGCGCAGGGGTGGCAGCAGGAGGCGGCCCTGCGGATGCTGATGAACAACCTCGACCCGGAGGTCGCCGAGCACCCGTCGAAGCTGGTGGTGTACGGCGGGACGGGCAAGGCGGCGCGGGACTGGCGTTCGTTCGACGCCATGGTGCGGACGCTGGAGGGGCTGAAGCAGGACGAGACCATGCTGGTCCAGTCCGGGCGGCCGGTCGGCGTCATGCAGACCCACGAGTGGGCGCCGCGGGTGCTGATCGCCAACTCCAACCTGGTCGGCGACTGGGCCAACTGGGAGGAGTTCCGCCGGCTGGAGAGTCTCGGGCTCACCATGTACGGGCAGATGACCGCCGGCTCGTGGATCTACATCGGCACCCAGGGCATCCTGCAGGGCACCTACGAGACCTTCTCGGCCGTCGCCAACAAGCGGTTCGACGGCACGCTGGAAGGCACCATCACCCTCACCGCCGGCCTCGGCGGGATGGGCGGCGCCCAGCCGCTGGCCGTCACCATGAACGGCGGCGTGGCGATCTGCATCGACTGCGACCCGTCGCGGATCGCCCGCCGGATCGAGCACCGCTACCTGGACGTCGAGGCCAAGGACCTCGGGCACGCGCTGGAGCTGGCCACCGCCGCCCGCGACAAGCGGCAGCCGCTGTCCATCGGCGTGCTGGGCAACGCCGCCGAGCTGGTCCCGCAACTGCTCGCGATGGACGCGCCGATCGACATCGTCACCGACCAGACCAGCGCCCACGACCCGCTCGCCTACCTGCCGGTGGGCGTCGCCTTCGACGACATGGCGGACTACGCGGCGGCCAAGCCCGCCGAGTTCACCCAGCGGGCCCGCGAGTCGATGGCCCGGCACGTCGAGGCGATGGTCGGCTTCCAGGACGCGGGCGCCGAGGTCTTCGACTACGGAAACTCGATCCGCGGCGAGGCTCAACTGGCCGGTTACGACCGCGCGTTCGCCTTCCCCGGGTTCGTCCCCGCGTACATCCGGCCGCTGTTCTGCGAGGGCAAGGGCCCGTTCCGCTGGGCGGCGCTGTCCGGCGACCCGCAGGACATCCACAAGACCGACAAGGCCGTCCTCGACCTCTTCCCGGAGAACGAGTCGCTGCACCGCTGGATCAAGATGGCCCAGGAGAAGGTGCACTTCCAGGGCCTGCCCGCACGGATCTGCTGGCTCGGCTACGGCGAGCGCGACAAGGCCGGCGAGCGCTTCAACGACATGGTCGCCTCCGGCGAGCTGTCCGCCCCGATCGTGATCGGCCGCGACCACCTCGACTGCGGCTCGGTCGCCTCCCCGTACCGGGAGACCGAGGCGATGCTGGACGGCTCGGACGCGATCGCCGACTGGCCGCTGCTCAACGCCATGGTCAACGTGGCCTCCGGCGCGTCCTGGGTCTCCATCCACCACGGCGGCGGCGTCGGCATCGGCCGCTCGATCCACGCCGGCCAGGTCACCGTCGCCGACGGCACCGCGCTGGCCGGCGAGAAGATCCGCCGGGTGCTCACCAACGACCCGGGCATGGGCGTGATCCGGCACGTGGACGCCGGCTACGACCGGGCCACCGAGGTCGCCGCCGAGCGCGGGGTGCGCGTCCCGATGGGTGAGCTGTGACGTCCTCGTTCGAAGAGATGTGGGCGGAGCTGCTCCCCGTGGGCCGCTCCGCCGCCTCCGGCGGCTACCGCCGCTTCGCCTGGAACTCCGCCGACGCCGAGTGCCGCGCCTGGTTCGAGCAGCAGGCCCGTGACCGCGGCCTCGCCTACGAGCTGGACCGCAACGGCAACCAGTGGGCCTGGCTGGGCGATCCGAACGCGGGCGGGGCGGTCGTCACCGGCTCGCACCTGGACTCCGTCCCGGACGGCGGCGCCTTCGACGGCCCGCTCGGCGTGGTCTCCTCCTTCGCGGCCCTGGACGAACTCCGCGGCCGCGGGGCCGAGTTCACCCGACCGCTGGCGATCACCAACTTCGGTGACGAGGAGGGCGCCCGGTTCGGCGTGGCCTGCATCGGCTCCCGGCTGTCCGCCGGCGTGCTCTCCCGCGAGGCCGCGTACGAGCTGCGCGACGCCGACGGCGTCCGGCTGCCCGACGCGATGGAGCGGGCCGGCTACGACCCGGGCGCGATCGGCGCGGACGACGACCGGCTGGCCCGGATCGGCGCCTTCGTCGAACTGCACGTCGAGCAGGGCCGCCTCCTCGCCGAGGACCGGCCGGTCGGCGTGGCCAGCGCGATCTGGCCGCACGGCCGCTGGCGGTTCGACTTCCACGGCGAGGCCAACCACGCCGGCACCACCCGGATCGAGGACCGCCGCGACCCGATGCTGACGTACGCCAACACCGTGCTCGCGGCCCGCAAGAAGGCCCGGCAGGCGGGCGCGCTGGCCACCTTCGGCAAGGTCGCGGTCGAGCCCAACGGCACCAACGCGATCGCCTCGCTGGTGCGCGGCTGGCTGGACTCCCGGGCCGCCGACGAGGCGACGCTCACCGCGCTGGTCGAGGAGATCGAGCAGGCCGCCGCCGAGCGCGGCGGGCGCGACGGCGTCCGGGTCGAGCTGACCCGCGAGTCCTACACCCCGGTGGTGGACTTCGACGGCCCGCTGCGCGACCGGCTCGCCAAGCTGCTGGACGCCCCGGTGCTGCCCACCGGCGCCGGACACGACGCCGGGATCCTGGCGTCGGCCGTCCCGACCGCCATGCTGTTCGTGCGCAACCCCAGCGGGGTGTCGCACTCCCCGGCCGAGCACGCCGAGGAGGCCGACTGCCTGGCCGGGGTCGCCGCCCTCGCCGACGTACTGGAGGACCTGGCGTGTCGCTGAGCCCATTGACCTCGGGGGCCGAGTCGGTGGCGTACTGGGCGCAGTACGCCTGGCTGCCGCACCCCAACGGGCCGGTGGTCGAGCGGAACGTGCTGATCACCGCCGGCCCCGGCGGCCGGATCACCGCGGTGACCCCGGACAGCGGGCCCTGCCCGCCCGGGGCCGTCCGCCTCGACGGGCTGCTGCTGCCCGGCCAGGCGAACGCCCACTCGCACGCCTTCCACCGGGCGCTGCGCGGCCACGTCCAGGTCGGCTCCGGCACCTTCTGGACCTGGCGCGACACCATGTACCGGTTCGCCGGGGCACTCGACCCGGACCGCTACCTGGCGCTCGCCACCGCCGTCTACGCCGAGATGGCGCTGGCCGGGGTCACCGCCGTCGGCGAGTTCCACTACCTGCACCACGCCCCCGGCGGCGCCCGCTACGACGACCCCAACGCGATGGGCGAGGCGCTGATCGAGGCCGCCGCCCGGGCCGGCATCCGGATCACCCTGCTCGACACCTGCTACCTGTCCGCCGGCTTCGGCGCCGAGCCGACCAGGCCGCAGCAGCGGTTCAGCGACGGCGACGCCGAGGCCTGGGCGGTGCGGGCGGACGCGCTCAAGCCCCGCGAGCACGCCCGGATCGGCGCCGCCGTCCACTCGGTGCGGGCCGTCCCGGCCGAGCAGTTGGGCACCGTCGCGCAGTGGGCGGCGGTGCGCGAGGCGCCGCTGCACGTCCACCTGTCCGAGCAGACCGCCGAGAACGACGCCTGCCTCGCCGCGCACGGCGTCACCCCGACCCGGCTGCTCGCCGACCACGGCGTGCTCGGCCCGCGCACCTCGGCCGTGCACGCCACCCACCTCACCGACGAGGACGTCCGGCTCCTCACCGACACCTCCACCACCATCTGCATGTGCCCCACCACCGAGCGGGACCTCGCGGACGGCATCGGCCCGGCCCGCCGGCTCGCCTCGGCGGGCTGCCCGGTCACCCTGGGCAGCGACAGCCACGCCGTCATCGACCCGTTCGAGGAGGCCCGCGCCCTGGAGCTGAACGAGCGGCTGCGCACCCGCACCCGCGGGCACTGGACGGCCAACCTCCTGCTGCGGGCCGGCACCGAGGACGGGCACGCCTCGCTCGGCTGGCCGGAGGCGGGGCGGGTCGAGGCCGGCGCGCTCGCCGACTTCACCGTGATCGCCCTGGACTCGGTGCGCACCGCGGGCCCGCCGCCCCGCCTCGGCGCCGAGACCGCCGTCTTCGCGGCCTCGGCGGCCGACGTGCGGCACGTGGTGGTCGGCGGCCGACAGATCGTCCGGGACGGCGTGCACCAGCTCGTCGCGGACGTGCCGGGCGCGCTGCGGGACTCGATCGGCGTGCTGGACCACTGACCTCTTTGTTCAATTCCCTTCGGAAGGCGTTGTCTTGAGCACCAGGACCACCTTGATCACGGGCATCGGCAGCCTGGTCACCAACGACCCCGGGCACGGCACCGGGCCGCTCGGACTGCTCACCGACGCGGCCGTGGTGATCGACGGCGGAACGGTTGCCTGGGTCGGCCCGGCGGCGCAGGCCCCGGCGGCGGACGAGCGCTTCGACGCCGAGGGCCGGGCGCTGCTGCCCGGCTTCGTCGACTCGCACGCCCACCTGGTGTTCGCGGGGGATCGTACGGCCGAGTTCAACGCCCGGATGTCCGGGCAGGCGTACTCGGCGGGTGGCATCCGTACGACGGTGGCGGCCACCAGGGCGGCGAGCGACGCCGAACTGGAGGCCAACCTGGCCGGGTTCGTCCGGGAGGCGCTGCGGCAGGGCACCACCACCATCGAGTGCAAGTCCGGCTACGGGCTGACGGTCGAGGACGAGGCGCGGGCGCTGCGGATCGCCGCGCAGCACACCCCGGAGACCACCTACCTGGGCGCGCACGTGGTCGCGCCCGAGTACGCCGACGACCCGGCCGGGTACGTCGACCTGGTCACCGGCGAGATGCTCGACGCCTGCGCCCCGCACGCCCGCTGGGTGGACGTGTTCTGCGAGCAGGGCGCCTTCGACGGCGACCAGGCGCGGGCCGTTCTGACGGCGGGGATCGAGAAGGGCCTCACACCGCGCGTGCACGCCAACCAGCTCACGTACGGGCCCGGCGTGCAGCTCGCGGTGGAGCTGGGGGCCGCCTCGGCGGACCACTGCACCCACCTGACGGACGAGGACGTGGCGGCGCTGGCGGGGTCGGCGACGGTCGCGACGCTGCTGCCGGGGGCGGAGTTCTCCACCCGGGCCGAGTACCCGAGCGGGCGCAGGCTGCTGGACGCGGGCGCGGTGGTGGCGCTGTCGACGGACTGCAACCCGGGCTCCAGCTTCACCAGTTCGATGGCGTTCTGTATCGCGGTCGCGGTGCGCGAGATGGGGATGACCCCCGACGAGGCGGTCTGGGCGGCAACCCTGGGCGGCGCCCACGCGCTGCGGCGCAGCGACGTCGGCACCGTCACGGTCGGCGCCCGCGCCGACCTGCTGCTGCTGGAAGCGCCGTCGCATGTGCACCTGGCCTACCGCCCGGGTGTCCCCCTGACGGCCGCGGTCTGGCGCGCGGGGGTTCGGGAGGCCTGAGCGGCTGGAACTGTATGACCTGGGGTGATGCCGTTCGGCGGAGCCAGATCGCCACGCGATCGCCGCACCTCGGCCAGCCGTCACGCATCACGTCGCTCGAACAAAGCAAACCGCCCCGGCCTTCTCGGCCGGGGCGGTTCTCTCATCTGCTCGAACTGACCGTTAGTGCCACGGGGGAGCGACGGGCAGCCCGGGCTGCTCGGGATGGCGATTAGGCCGCGTAGAACAGGGCCGTGGCTTCCTGGATCTCCAGGACGGCAGCAGCGAAGTCCTCGGGACCGCCGCCCCACGGGTCGGTGATGCCCGAGCCGAGGATCCTCACCGGCTGGTCGGAGTCAGCGGTGGCTTCGACCGCGAGCGCCGTTTCGTCGTCGACCGCGATCACGTCGTCAGCCCAGCCGAGCAGCCCCTCGTCCAGGAGCTGGCCCCGGTGGCCGGTCAGGTCGTAGCCGAAGGCGGAAGCGGCCTCGATCATCAGCGGGTGCGCGGGCTTGCCCACGTGCCAGTTGCGGGTGCCCGCCGAGCGCACGTCCAGCGCGCCCCCGGACCGCTCCGCGATGATCAGGGCGGCGATCGGGGAACGGCAGTGGTTCCCCTTGCAGACCACCAGTACCCGCCTTCGCCTACTCACCGGGGTTCACTCGCTCGATCTCGAACGTGATCACGCCGAGGGCTTCCTTCTCCGGCGGGAAGATCGCGTGGATCGCCCGCAACTGCTCGGCCTCGGTCGCGTGCGGGTTGACCGCCTTCACGTCCTCGGTGCCGAACATCTCCTTGAAGGTCCTGTACGTGCCGATGCGCTTCACCTTGGTCAGGCGCTCCTCGCCACGACAGGTGAAGTTGAGCAGGTCCCCGACCCTGATTCGCTTCATCGAGGCGTAGGCGACCCGGACTTCGACGGTCTTGGAGCCGTCGGCGATCAGGTCGAAGTACTGCTTGTAGATCTGGATGTTGCGGGGACGGCCATGCGCCTGGGATTGGTTCCTGGCAGGCTGGCGGGTGGTCATCAGGGCTTCCAATGCGGTCGTGGTGTAGGACCGGAAGAAGTGCCTCGGGCTGCTGAGCATCAGCTCACCGGCACCCGTGAGCGCTTCGACGTAGTCCGCTTGCGTGCCGGGCCAGGCGCCCGGGTCGAGCAGCCATTCCGCGGTGCTGCCTCCCGTCGCGTCTCCGGCTTCGGCAGCCGCGCGAAGGAGGCTCTTGGAGAGCTTCCCGCCGTCGCTGCCGAGGATCTGAGGGGTGAAGACGCGCAGCGGCACCGGAGCGGCCGGCGCCCCGATCGCGACGTGGGCGCCGTCCACCAGCTGGCAGCCGAACGCCCAGTCGCCGCCCTTCACCATCACGTGCAACGTGCCGTCGTCGGGGCGGTAGGACCGTTCCTTGACCACGTTGCGGTACAGGGTGGAGAGGTCCAGGTACCCGCCGCCGAGCGGCGTAACGTCCGCCTCGTAGCGGCCGTGCTCGTGGCACATCGCTTCGAACAGTGCCCCCGAGTCGTCCAACTCCAGCAGCCGCGTGTGGTCGGCGTACTTCTGGGCCCACCCGCACACCGGACACGGCAGCCGGATGTGTGCCGTACCGCTGGCCGGAGCCAGCCAGAACCGGATCTGATCCAGGAACTCCAGCGTCCGCAGGAACTCGGCCCGGAACTCCGGGCCCGCCTGCTGCTCGGTGTAGCTGCTGACCCTGTACTCCACGCCCGTGCGGCTGGTCATCGCGTCCAGAAGAGGGGCGTAGTACTCGGCGACCAGGGCGCGGATACCGTGATCACCGAGCTGGTGGTGGTAGGTAAGCTGGTACATCCGGCCGCCATCGGTGATCGTCTCCGCCGGGGCGTTGTCCAGAGCCACGAAGTCCACGGCCGTATCGACCCCGAACTCATCGCGGGCCCGCTCGGCGACCAGGAACGACAGGCTCTGCACCAGGTGCGTGCCGATGTGCGGACGCCCGTTGAGCTGCGTCCCCACGGTGAACTCGATCCGCTCCGTCCCGGCCTCCAGGAGGCGGGGACGGAGCACGTCCAGGGCATCGTCAACGGCGTTGGCCAGCACGGTGTTCGGCGACCTGAGAAGGTCGATGGTGTTCAAGTGGTGCCTCCGCTCTGCTCATGAACCGGTACGGCCGGCTCAGTGCTGGTCTCGGTGGCGCATGCGCTCGGCACGCAGGGTCCTGAACCGCTCCACAGCGGCGCTCACGGCATCCGGCGCTTCCGGGGTGTTGGGCGGCTCGGCGGACGTCGAGGACTCGCCCGCCTCGGTCGGCGCGGGAAGGGCGACCGCGTCATTCACCGGAGCCCCCAGCGCGACACCGGGGACACCCACACCCCGGCGGCAGCGGGTACCGCACCGGCCGGGACTCCGACTGTGCCACCCGGTACTCGTTCAGGATCACGGTCATCTTCTGCGGACTGGCACGTTCCCTGCTCCGGTGCGAACCGGCGGACCTCACAGCAGCGGACATACCTGGCTCCCTCTCCTTCGCCGATGCGTAGGGGCGTGGAGTAGACCGTACGAACCTCGGCCAGCGGCACTCAACGAAGTTGCTCATAGTTGCTGGAACCCGTCTGAGCGAGCTTCGGTGCTGTCGAACGCTTGACCTCGGGGTGGTCGTAGGGGCGAAGGTCGGAGATGACATGCGGCCGGATCGCGGGGGGAGCAACATGCGGCAACACAGCAGCGACGGCGACGACTTGACCGCTACGTTCTTCTGCACGGACCCCAACTCTCAGGCGGCGTCGAGCGCGAGTCGTTCTATGAGACCGACCGTGGCTCATGGATCGTGCAGCTCAAGAAGCGCGGGCCGAAGGTTCGGGATCAGCTCGCCGCCCTTGCCGAGGACGAGACGTTCGGGGAGATGTCCGGGCGGACCATGGATGTGTTCGTTCGGAAGTACGTCAGGGAGCGTTATGGAATTGATCTCGGCGGCACGCCGAATTGAGCCGCTGTTCGGTGAGCCCGCCCAAGAGGTCCGGAAGCTTGAGCTACGGGACTTCTACGAGGTGGACCGCCCGTTGTCCGAGGCATGGAGTTCAGGCGACCGTGGGACGGTCGAGGAGACGATGCGCGGGCATCGTGCGTTCCTGGCCGGCAAGGCCGTTGCCGGCTTTCCTTACTGGCGTGTGCGGGTCGTCTCCGAACCCCTCTCGGACTACCAGCGGATGGCGGTCGAGTTGGTCGACCCCACGGAACCTCTTCGGTGGCTTCCCCACCCTCTCGTATCGGTGCTGCCCTTGCCGGGGAACGACTGCCTGATCCGGGATGACCTGGTGGTCTTCAACCTCATCGGGGGAGACAACCAACAGACCGACATCCAGCTCTCGACCGATCCGGACGTGATCCGGTTCTGCAACGAGGCGGTCGAGCAGGCATGGTCGCTCGGCGTCCCCAATGGCGAGTACAAGCCGTAGCGACATGTCCGACCAGGAACCATCCGAGTCCGCAAGGCGCGCTTTCGGGACTCAGCTCAAGGAACTCCGTCGGGATGCCCATCTCTCGGGTGTCGAGCTCGCGCAGCGCTGTGGCTGGCACAAGACCAAGGTGTCGAAGATCGAGCACGGGACGCAGATCCCGACCGAGGAAGACATCCGACGATGGGCAACGGCCTGTGCCGTCGAGGGACAGACTCCCGAACTCATCGCGGTGAGTCGTGAGACGGAGCAGATGTGGACCGACTACAAGCGGTGGCACCGGCCGGGGATGAAGCGTCTCCAGTTCCAGGCCACGGACCTGTACGCGAAGACCAAGCTGATCCGGGTGTATGAGTCGCTGTTCGTCCCCGGTTTCCTACAGACGGTCGAGTACGCCAAGGCTCAGTTCACCATCCATGCCAAGCTGCACGGCCTGCCGTTGGATGACGTGGAGGAAGCGGCACAGAACCGCGTGGTCCGGAAGCGGTTCCTCGGCACCGGGGCGCCGATATTCTCGTTCCTCCTGGAAGCCTCAGCGCTAACTAACAATACGGGTGGTGCTGAGGTGATGAACAGGCAACTTGACCACCTCCTGGAAGTGTCCAGGCTCCCGTACGTGTCCATCGGGATCATCCCGCAAGGTCGGCCACGGTCGCTCTACCCTGGCGAGGGCTTCTACCTGTTCGACGAGAGCTTGCTCAAGCAGGAGTTCTGGTCGGGGGCGTTCCAGACGTCCAGGCCCGAGAACATCTCGTACTTCGTCCGCGTGTTCGCCGCTCTGCGGGACCAAGCGGTGTTCGGTACTGCGGCCCGAAACGAGATCGAAGCGGCCCGTGGCCGTCTTCAAGGGGCCTGAGAGCGCCACCCCCGGGGCATCGTCAGAGTCGGCCTGTACGCCGGGTTCATGTCGCCCCCGTCGAGCGCCGGCTCGACGGGGGCGATGTGCGTTCCCTTCAGGGGTTGGTGGTGAGGTGGTCGAACTCGCCGGCCTTGGCGCCTTGGAGGAAGCCGGCGAACTTGAGGTGGGTGGTGCGGACGATGACCTCGCCGTCGTCGGATTCACGGAGCTCGATGGCCCCGTCAAGGGCACGTACCTCGACGCAGTTGTTGGCTGCTTCGCTGAAGCTGGATTTCTGCCACTCGGAGCTATTCATACCTGTCGTTCAGTTCCTTCATGATCGAGCGAATGTGATCTCGTGACTCGCTCTCCGGGAGCGAGACGGCTTCGATGCGCTCCAGGATCGCGCGGTAGCCCGCCAGCTGGGCGGGCGAGTCGAAGATGTGGGAGCCGTGAGACGAGTCGGACTGGACCGTGTCCAGCTCGGGCACTGGCCCCTCCGCGTAGAGCAGATTCTCGCTGGGGCCGGGGAAGTTAGCCGTAGCAAAGGGCACGACTCGCAGTGAGACGCCCGAAAGCTCGGAGTCTTTGACGAGTGAATCGAGCTGGTCCCTGAGCACCTCGGGCCCGCCGTACTGGATGCGCAACGCCGCCTCGTGGACGAGCGCCGTGTACGGCGTTTCGCCGGACCGGATGATCTGCTGTCTCCGCAGGCGGAAGTTCACTCTGCGATCGACCTCGCGATCGGGGAGAGGGGTGAACCCTCTCGCGAACACCGCAGTCGCATACGAGTTCGTCTGTAGCAGTCCCGGGATGATGCCGATAGTGAAGCTCTTGAGCCTCTTCGCATGACCTTCGATCTCCGCCACATCGATCGGGGCGGCTGCGAGTGCCGCTCGATACTCATCCCACCAGGCCGGGTCTCGCTCCCTGGCCATGTCGGCGAGCGCTTCGACCAAGGGCGCGTTGGCGCACATGCAGGCTTCCGCGATCTCGTGCAGGCGCGCCACGCTGACGGCCGACTTCCCGATCTCCATCTGACTCACCAGGGCGGCAGTCACCCCGAGCAGCCTGGCGAGGTGGCTGCCGCCGAAGCCGGCTTGCTCTCTCATCCTTCGCAGTTCGGCGCCGAGGCGTCGCTGACGCAAGGTGGGGATTCGAAGGGCCATGGCGTCCTCTCTACTGGCGCAGAGGCCAGTGTGCCGCGCCGGTCGTCGGCAGATCCACCCGGGCTTGGGAGTGTGCCGTCCCCCGTTGGGAGGAACCTTCTCCCGTCTGGATTTAATTAAAGAGTCGATGCGCTATCGTCGTTCTCAGCTCGATCCGATGGATCGTCAGTAATGCCTGCGACCGGGGCAGTAGGTGCCTGCTGCCCGCGCGCCGAAGAGCAGTCACGCGTGGCCTGGCTCACGGCGACGACCGCCATCACCTCTCCCACACCACAGCCTCACGGAGGTTCCCGTGTGCACCCGTAACACCCCCTCGCTCACCCTCTCCAAGCAGGCCCTGCGGGACGCCATGACCCGCAGCGGCTGGGACGCCGACGCCGTCTTCAACGCCGAACTCGCCCTCTGCGAGCTCATCGTCAACGCCTGGCGGCACGGCGACACCCCCGCGCCCGTCGTCTGGTTCTCCATCCTCGACCGCACCCTCCGTGTCACCGTCTCCGACGAGAGCGACGCCCTCCCGCAGCCGCGCACGCCCGCCGACCTCGCCGAGACCGGTCGGGGCCTCCAGCTCGTGGACGGCCTCACCCACCGCTGGGGCGTCGACCCGCAGAAGCGCGGCAAAACCATCTGGTACGAGCTGGACTCCCGCGCGTGACCCGCGACCCCATCGTGCCGGAGGACCCCCGGATGCGCGACCACACCAAGCCCCAAATCATGTCCCTCCTAGGGGAGTTGCACAGGCGCGGCCTGCCGCACGGGCTCCTCTGGGGGTCCGCCTCGACGGGCGGGACCACCATCGACGGACGCATCCTGATCGACTTCGGGAACGCGCCGGTCAGCACTCTGCTCAACCTCCTCCGCCTGCTCCGCGACCTGGACGATGACGACGAGGAGCGGCACCAGTGAAGTTCTTCGTCGGCGCGATCCTCCTCGCCCTCCTCGCCCTCGCCATCACCACCGTCGCCCTCGGCGTCCTCGCCACCCTCAAGATGCCCCACCCCGACGACCGCGACGACCAGCACTGAACCGCGCGAAGGCCCTCGCCCACCCGGGCGAGGGCCTCGCGGGCGCCCGCTCAGCGTCAGTCCGCTTGAAGCTCCTTCACCACCTGCTCCGCCAACACGCGGGCGCCCCGAAGGCGAGGGTCCTCGGGATGCGCGTACGGTCCGAGGATCTTCGCCGCGACGAACAAGGTCATCAGCTTGCCGTCCCGGCTCGCGAAGTCGCCGCTCCGCTCGACACGGACACGATCAGCCAGCGCAGGAACGGCAAGCGACGCCGCCCACAGCGTGGCAGCGTCCAGGCCACGCGGGGCCATACCCCAGTCTTCCCAGTCGAAGACGCAGAACTCGGGCGCCGTCACGTTCGCCCAGTTCAGATCCGCATGCGCCGGACACCACTCGCTCACCGTGGCGTCGATGCCCGGGAACACCTGACGGATCGTCCGAGTCACCAGCTCCTGGGTGATCGTCTCCGTGTCCGGCGTGGCGATCCGATTCGTTCGCTGCCCCGCGAGCGCATCGAGAGAGGCGTTCAGCTCCGGCCACCAGCTGGGCGGCAGGTCGGGACCCTCGGTCACAACTGCGGACCCCGCTGGGGCGGATGGCAGTAGTTCGGCTTCATCGGCCCGCCACATCACTGGCTCGACCTCATCCCGCCAGGCGATGCCGGCCAGCCACGCGGGCTTCGCAATCCCTCGCAGGGCCTCAGCGGAGGGGGTGCCGTCCCAGCCCTGGGCACCGATTCGATCGAGCCCTCGCCGCTCGATGCGTACCCACGTGCCACGCGCCGTGCCGGCTCCCACGGATCGGCGCTTGCGGACCACTGTCGCCCTGTCGAGTTGCGTGCCCAAGGCCGTCTCGACACGTACCAGCACCTCGTCCACCGGTGCCCGGCGCAGATCCGTCATGGGACAACGGTAGCGATGCTCAGCGGAGTTGGGGCTCGCTCCGAACGGGACGCTGTTGGTCAATCATTGGCCAACGGCGCCCCCCAGGGCGAGCGTCTCGCGGTTGCACGTGTGCAGGGAACGCGCGTCCGGTTTGCGGCGCACCGTGCCCGCTGCGGCAGCCCTGACCGCAGACCGACCGGCCCGGTTTCCTGGCGCAGGAAGTCGGCCCGGCCGACCTCCTGCGCGTTCAGGTGCTTTCTACGCGCCAGTGACCAGGCTGCGGTGTTCGGTGGCGCGGGCGCCGCTCAGCCCACGTCCAAGGACCGCCGCAGGAAGTCCAGTTCGTGCCGGAGCAGGTGCTCCACCACGGCCTCGTCGGTCGGCCGGTGGCCGGTGGCGCGCAGCGGCAGGACCTCGTGCGGGCGCCCGGCGGTGAGCAGGGCGTGGGAGAGCCGCAGGGTGTGCGCGGGGAAGACGTTGTCGTCGGCGAGGCCCTGGATCAGCAGGAGCGGGCGGCGCAGCTCCGGGGCCACGGCGATCAGGGAGCCGTCGTCGTAGTGTCCCGGGTGCTCGTCGGGGTGGCCGAGGAAGCGCTCCTGCCAGTGGGTGTCGTAGAGCCGCCAGTCGGTGGGGGCGGCCCCGGCGGAGGCGGCGTGGAAGACGTCCGGGCGGCGCAGGACGGCGAGGGCGGCGAGGTAGCCGCCGTAGGACCAGCCGCGGATGCCGACCCGGTCGAGGTCGAGCAGTCCGGGCCGCAGCCGGGCGGCCTCGTGCAGGCCCTCGACCTGGTCCGCCAGGGCGGGGCCGGCCTTGTCGCCGTAGATCGTCTTGTCCCAGCGCGGTCCGCGCCCGGGGGTGCCACGGCCGTCGACGACCAGCACCGCGAAGCCCTGGTCGGCGAACCACTGGGAGACCCGGCCCCACCACGCGCCGCCGCTGGTGACCTTGTGCATCCCGGGCCCGCCGTACGGGTCGAGCAGGACGGGCAGCGGGGCGCCGCCGGGGCGGTGGCCGGTGGGCAGGAAGAGCGCGGCGCGCAGCTCGCGGGGGCCGAGGCGGAGCAGTTCGGGGCGTGCGGTGAGGACGGGCGGCTGCGCGTACGAGGCCATCGGGTGCGCCGTCCGGTCGTCGCGGTGGACGGTGGTGCGGCCGGCCGGGAAGCCCTCGGAGCGGGTGGTGAGGACGAGGGTGCCGCCGCGCCGGACGCCCGTGTGGACGCCGGGGCCGCTGCTCAGCCGCCGGATGCCGCGGCCCGGTTCGTACTGCCAGAGGTGGGTCTCGGTGGGGTCCTCCAGGGCGGTGAACAGGATCTGTTCGCCGTCCGTGCCGAGCACCTCCCACAGCTGTAGTCCGGGCGGGGTGACGGGCTCGCCGTCGACGGTGAGGTGCCGGGTGTCGCCGAGGTCGGCGGTGTCGACCAGGGCGCCGCCGGCGGTGCGCGCGGGCAGGCCGGGGAGGAGTTCGACCCAGTGCTCGTCGCGGCGCTCGGCGAGCACCCGGGTGGCGCCGTCGGGCCCGATCGCCAGGGTGCGGACGGTGCGCTGGTCGCGGCTCTGCACGGCGGCGTACGGGCCGTGGGCGTCCCAGCCGGCGGCGGTGAGGTACTCGAACGCGGTGCGGTCCCAGCGGACCTCGGTGCGGGTGCCGTCGAGGCCGAGCAGCAGGAGCGAGACCTCGGCGTTGGCGGTGCCGGCCAGCGGGTAGCGGATCACGCGGGGCGGGCGCTGCGGGTCGGTCGGGTCGGCGAGGTGCACGCGGTGGACGGGGCGCTCGTCGACGCGGGTGACGAGCAGCGCGGTGCCGTCGGGGGACCACCAGTGGCCGCGGGTGCGGTACATCTCCGCGGCGGCGACGTACTCGGCGACGCCGTACGCGACGTCCCCGGCCTCGGGCTCGGCGAGCGCCCGGTCGTCCGTGGTGCCCCCGTCGTCCGTGCCGTCCGCGTCGTTCGTGCCGTTGACGGTGACCACGCGCAGGGCGCCGTCGCCGGTGTAGGCGATCCGGCGGCCGGTCGGGTCGAGCCGCGGGTCGTGGACGCCGGTGGCGGTGGGGACGGCGCGGACGGTGCCGTCGGCGGTGTCGGCGAGCCAGAGGGCGCCGTCGAGCGCGAAGGCGGCGAGCCGGCCGGTGGCGCCGGTGCTGTAACCGGTGATGCCGTCGGTGGAGGGGCCGGCGCCCAACGCGGCCGGGTCGGCGATCAGCCGTTCCCGGCCGGTGGCGGTGTCGAGCGCCCAGAGGCAGGCCAGCGGGTCGGTGCCGCCGCGGCTGCGCAGGAACAGGACGGCGGTGCCGTCGGCGGTGATGCCCGGGTGGGTGGGGGCGCCCAGGGTGAAGCGCCGGGTGCGGGCGAGTTGGCGCGGTAACGGGTCGGTCGTCATGCCGGGCACCATAGGCACGGCCGGAGCAGCGCTGTCGAGCGAAAAACGGCCGGGGCCGCCGCGGATCCCAGGAATCCGCGGCGGCCCCGGCTCGGGCGGGCGCGAGCGTCAGTGGACGTCGCCCATGAGCGTGACGACCCGCTTGCGGTACGTCGCCAGCGCGATGCCGGCGACGATCGCCATGGCGCCCTGGACCGCGAAGTACCAGGTGCTGCCGACCACCTTGTCGCCCAGCACCAGCTGGAAGATGGCGGCCACGCAGTCGCCGGCGGTGACGGCGAGGAACCAGACGCCGACCATCTGGCTGGCGTACTTGGTGGGGGCCAGCTTGGTGGTGACGGACAGGCCGACGGGGGAGAGGGTGAGCTCGCCGACGGTCTGGACCAGGTAGACCATGGCCAGCCACAGCGGGGTGACCTTGGCGTCGCCGGAGGCGGCGCCCATCGCCGCCATCATGACCAGGAAGGACGCGCCGATCATCAGCAGACCGAAGGCGAACTTCATGGTGGTGCTGGGGTTCTTCGACCGGCGGGCCAGGGAGACCCAGAGCCAGGCGAAGACCGGGGCCAGCGCCATGATGTACAGCGGGTTGAGCGACTGGAACCAGCTGGACGGGAAGTTGATCCCGAACAGCGTGGAGGCGGTGTGTTCCTTGGCGAAGACGTTCAGCGTCGAGCCGGACTGGTCGTAGATCATCCAGAACACGGCGGCGGCGACGAAGAACCAGATGTAGCCGCTCATCTTGGACTGCTCGTCCGCGCTGAGGTCCTTGTCGCGCTTCACCTTGGCGAACACGAAGACCGGGATCGCCAGGCCGGCGATGGACAGCGGCCAGACCGCCCAGTCGATGGTGAAGTGGCCGGTGGAGACGACGATGCCGTAGAAGACGACCGCCGCGGCCAGCCAGATGCCGGCCTTGCGGAAGATCTTGCGCTTCTCGTCCGCGCCGATCGGCGAGGTCACGATGTCGCTGGTGGGGCTCAGGTGGCGGGTGCCCAGCAGGAACTGGACCAGGCCGAGCGCCATGCCGATGCCGGCCAGGGCGAAGCCCAGGTGCCAGTCGACCTTCTGGCCGACGGTGCCGACCACCAGCGGGGCGAAGAAGGCCCCGAGGTTGACGCCCATGTAGAAGATCGTGAAGCCGCCGTCGCGGCGCGGGTCGTTCGGGCCGTCGTAGAGGTGGCCGACCATCGTGGAGATGTTGGCCTTGAGCAGGCCCGAGCCCACCGCGATGCAGACCAGACCGGCGAAGAACGCGCCGGTGAACGGCACGGCCAGCAGGAAGTGGCCGGCCATGATGATCGTGCCGCCGATCGCGACCGTCTTGCGGGCGCCGAGGAAGCGGTCGGCGATCCAGCCGCCCGGGAGGGCCAGCAGGTAGACCATGGCCGTGTAGACGCTGTACACGGCGCCGGCGGTCGCCAGCTTCATGCCGAGGCCGCCGTCCGTGACGGAGGCGGTCATGTAGAGCACCAGCAGGGCGCGCATGCCGTAGTAGCTGAAGCGCTCCCACATCTCGCTCAGGAAGAGCGTGGCGAGCCCTCGGGGGTGACCGAGGAAGGTCTTGCCGCTGGGCGAGGCCGGGGTGAGGCCGGCTTCCAGGGTGGTAGACGCCATGAGTAGGGGTTCCTTGCCTGACAGCGTCCGCCAAGGGGGGTGGCGGCGGACGTGGACGGAACCACTCTACGTGGCGATATTTAGCGTTATCAGATGACAAAAGCCACGAATCAGGTATGGGAATGGCAAAGTCCGTGACAGATCTGCCCGATCTATCGATGGTAGACGGGCAAATTTCCCTTCAATTTCAAGATTGAAGGCCGGATTCTTCACCGAACAGGCGGTCTGCGACGGCGTGTTGGGCCTGAAGGGGCCCTTGTGTAACGATCACGCTCTGTGAACTACCTCACAAGGCAGTCCGCCATACCCGGGCGGACTACCATCACCACATGACCTGTGTGCTGCTCGCCGAGGACGATCCGGCGATCTCCGAACCGCTCGCCCGAGCCCTGCGACGTGAGGGCTATGAGGTGCTCGTCCGCGAGGACGGTCCGACCGCACTGGCCGCGGGCCTGACCGAGGAGGTCGACCTCGTCGTCCTCGACCTCGGCCTGCCCGAGATGGACGGCCTGGAGGTCTGCCGCCGCCTGCGCGCCGACGGCAAGAGCTGCCCCGTCCTGGTGCTCACCGCCCGCGCGGACGAGGTGGACACCGTGGTCGGCCTCGACGCCGGTGCCGACGACTACGTGACCAAGCCCTTCCGCCTGGCCGAACTGCTCGCCCGCGTCCGCGCCCTGCTCCGGCGCGGCAACGTCGACCAGCTCACCACCGGCGCGCACGGGGTGAAGATCGACATCGAGTCCCACCGCGCCTGGCTCGGCGAGGAGGAGCTCACCCTCTCCGCCAAGGAGTTCGAGCTGCTGCGCGTCCTCGTCCGGGACGCCGGCCGGGTGGTCACCCGCGAGGAGATCATGCGGCAGGTCTGGGACACCACCTGGTGGACCTCCACCAAGACCCTGGACATGCACATCTCCTGGCTCCGCAAGAAGCTCGGCGACGACGCGGCGAACCCGCGCTACATCGCCACCGTGCGCGGAGTGGGGTTCCGGTTCGAGAAGAATTAGCCCCGTACGGAGATCGCGGCCGGGAGTCGGCCGACGAAGCGGAGCACCTCGGGGAGCGGCAGCGTGAAACGCCGGATGATCAACTCGCTGCTGGGCGTCGTCCTGGTGGTGGTCGTGGTGTTCTGCGTGCCGCTCGCCCTGGTCGAGAAGCGCACCATCGTCAACTCGGCCCAGGACCGGGTGGACGCGGCCGCCGTCCGGGTGCTCGCCCTGGTCGAGAACCGGCTCTCCGCGGGTGAGTCGGTCACCGGCCGGGCCTTCGACAACCAGGTCACCGAGGGCAGCTACGTCGAGGTGCAGATCCCCGGCCAGGACGTCGTCTCCAGCGGCGAACGCCTGGCCGGCGGCCACCTGCTGAAGGCCGTCGAACGCGGCAACAGCGGCGAGGTCGTCACCGTCGAGCAGTCCCGCGCGGACGTCGACCACGAGATCGCCAACATGCTGCTGCTGCTCGGCGTGGTCGCCCTGCTGGCCGTCCAGGCCGCCGTGGCGCTCGCCGTCTGGCAGGCCAAACGGCTCGCCCGGCCGCTCACCGACCTGGCCGAGACCGCCGAACGGCTCGGCTCCGGCGACCCGCGCCCCCGCGACCGCCGCTACGGGGTGCCCGAACTCGACCGGGTCGCCGAGGTGCTGGACACCAGCGCCGAGCGGATCGCCCGGATGCTCACCGCCGAACGCCGGCTCGCCGCCGACGCCTCGCACCAGTTGCGCACCCCGCTCACCGCGCTCTCCATGCGGCTGGAGGAGATCACCGCCCTCGCCGAGGAACCGGAGACCGTCAAGGAGGAGGCGACCATCGCCCTCCAGCAGGTCGAACGGCTCACCGACGTCGTCCAGCGGCTGCTCACCACCCAGCGCGACCCGCGCAGCCCCACCGCAGTGGCCTTCGACCTGGACGAGGTGATCAAGCAGCAGGTCGAGGAGTGGGGGCCGTCGCTGCGCGAGACCGGCCGGGTGCTGTCCCTGGAGGGCCTGCACGGGGTCACCGCCGTCGGCACGCCGGGCACTGTCGCCCAGGTGCTGGCCACCCTGATCGAGAACTCGCTGATGCACGGCGCCGGGACGATCACCCTGCGGGTCCGGCCCTCCGGCACCTCGGTGGTGGTCGAGGTGCAGGACCAGGGCGCCGGCGTGCCGCCGGACCTCGGGAACCGGGTGTTCGAACGCGCCGTCAGCGGCCGCAACTCCACCGGCATCGGCCTGGCCGTCGCCCGTGACCTCGCGGAGGCGGACGGGGGCCGGCTCGAACTGCTCTCGCTGAAGCCCGCGGTGTTCGCGCTCTTCCTCGGCCGCAGCCACGCGGACTGAGCCGGGGGCGGGTACGGCCGGGGGTACGGCCGTCCAGGGCGGACGGCCGGTCGGCTATTCGGCCTTGGCGTAGCGGATCTGCTCGGCGGCCAGCATCAGCTCGGCCTGGGCGGCCAGCTCCTGGCCGCTGGTGCCGCTCGCGTCCTGCACGACAGGCTCGGGCAGTGCCTTGAACACCCAGGTCCGGTACGAGAAGAAGCGGAACACGGTGGCCACCGCGAGGCCGGCCACCTTGGCGCCCAGCTGCTCGTAGTGCGAGTCGAGGCCGAGCACGTACACCGAGAAGCCGAGCACGCCGGTCTCGATCAGCATGCCGATTCCGCTGTACACGAGGAACAGCGTGATCTCCCGCTTGCGCGAGGCGGCGTCGCGGTCCCGGTACAGCCAGTAGCGGTAGCCCAGGTAGTTGGTGGCGATGGCGATCAGCGTCGCCGCGATGTTGGACCGCAGCGAGGCCAGGCCCAGCCCGTTGAGGCACACCCAGAACACGGCGAAGTTGACCACCACGCCGCTCAGGCCGACCAGGCCGAACTTCACCACTTCGCCTGACAGCCCCCGCAGTTTCTGCGAGAGCGAAGGGCTCGAAGCTGCGGACGTCGCCATACCGGGCTGCCTCCATGTGCCTGCGGGTCGAAGAGCGGATCGCGTGGACGCGTCCACCCCTTGAGCCCTGCGTGCACGCACATGATCGGACTGCGCAGACCAGGACCTAGCCGTCCAGGCTACCCGCTTCCACCGAACGGCTCAGCCCCCAGGGCTCCGGGTTGACTGGGACGCCCAGCCCACCCCAGCGGTTCCACCGCCCCCGACCGGCCCGGATATCCTGGCGGGGTGACTTCCCCGGGCAATGTGAATTTTCCAGTGGTGGGCATGATCGGCGGCGGGCAGTTGGCCCGCATGGCACACCAGGCGGGCATCCCGCTCGGGGTCAGGTTCAAACTCCTCGCCGACACGCCCCAGGACTCCGCCGCACAGGTGGTCTCCGACGTCGTCCTCGGCGACTACCGCGACCTCGACACGCTGCGCCGCTTCGCGGCCGGCTGCGACGTGATCACCTTCGACCACGAGCACGTCCCCACCGAGCACCTGCGGGCCCTGGAAGCCGACGGCATCGCCGTCCGGCCCGGCCCGGACGCGCTGGTCAACGCCCAGGACAAGGGCGTCATGCGGGCCAAGCTCGACTCCATCGGCGTGCCCTGCCCCCGCCACCGGATCGTCGCCGACCCGGCCGACGTCACCGCCTTCGCGAATGAGGGCTCCGGCTACCCGGTCGTGCTGAAGACCGTCCGCGGCGGCTACGACGGCAAGGGCGTCTGGGTCGTCGACGGCGAGGAGGACGCGCAGGCGCCGTTCCTGGCCGGCGTCCCGGTGCTCGCCGAGGAGAAGGTCGACTTCGTACGCGAACTCGCGGCCAACGTCGTCCGCTCGCCCAGCGGCCAGGCCGTCGCCTACCCGGTGGTGGAGAGCGTCCAGGAGAACGGCGTCTGCGCCGAGGTCACCGCCCCCGCGCCGGACCTCGACCCGGCGCTCTCCGACGAGGCCCAGCAACTGGCCCTGCGCATCGCCGGCGACCTCGGCATCACCGGCCACCTCGCCGTCGAACTGTTCCAGACCAGGGACGGCCGGATCCTCGTCAACGAGCTCGCCATGCGCCCCCACAACTCCGGGCACTGGACCCAGGACGGCGCCGTCACCTCGCAGTTCGAGAACCACCTGCGGGCCGTCCTCGACCTCCCGCTCGGCGACCCCCGGCCGCGCGCCAAGTGGACCGTCATGGTCAACGTCCTCGGCGGCGACTACCCGGACATGTACCACGCCTTCCTGCACTGCATGGCCCGCGACCCCGGCCTGCGGATCCACATGTACGGGAAGGACGTGAAGCCCGGCCGCAAGGTCGGCCACGTCAACGTCTTCGGGGACGACCTCGACGACGTCCGCGAGCGCGCCCGCCACGCGGCCGCCTACCTGCGAGGAACGATCACCGAATGACCTCCTCCCCTTCGAGCCCGCTCGTCGGCATCGTCATGGGCTCGGACTCCGACTGGCCCGTCATGGAGGCCGCCGCCCAGGCCCTCGACGAGTTCGAGATCCCCTACGAGGTCGACGTCGTCTCGGCGCACCGGATGCCCCGCGAGATGGTCGCGTACGGCGAGAACGCCCACCGGCGCGGCCTCAAGGCGATCATCGCCGGCGCCGGCGGCGCCGCCCACCTGCCGGGCATGCTCGCCTCCGTCACCCCGCTGCCCGTCATCGGCGTGCCGGTGCCGCTGCGCTACCTGGACGGCATGGACAGCCTGCTGTCCATCGTCCAGATGCCGGCCGGCGTCCCGGTCGCGACCGTCTCGGTGGCCGGCGCGCGCAACGCCGGCCTGCTCGCCGTGCGGATGCTGGCCGCGTTCGACCCCGAACTGACCGAGCGGATGACCGACTTCCAGGCCGAGCTGAACAACCAGGCCACCGAGAAGGGCAAGAAGCTCCGCGCCAAGGTGGCCGGATCCTCCTCCTTCGGCTTCGGCAAGTAACCCCGGCGGCGGGTGGGGTAGAACAGCCGGTATGACTACCGAGCTGGACTCCCCCACCCCGCTGGACCGCGCCCGGGCCCTGCTGCGCACCGCCCCCGTGGTCGACGGCCACAACGACCTCCCGTGGGCGATGCGCGAGCAGGCCGGGTACGACCTCGGCGCGGTCGACCTCGCCGCCGACCAGAGCGACCGTCTGCACACCGACCTCGCCCGCCTCGCGGAGGGCGGGGTCGGCGCGCAGTTCTGGTCCGTCTACGTGCCGACCCGGCTGGCCGGCGACCACGCGGTGAGCGCCACCCTGGAACAGATCGACTTCGTCCACGCCCTGGTCGAGCGCTACCCCGACCGGCTCCGGCTCGCCCGCACCGCCGACGACATGGAAGCCGCCCGCGCCGAAGGCCGGATCGCCTCCCTGATGGGCGCCGAGGGCGGCCACTCCATCGACTGCTCGCTCGCCACCCTGCGGGCTCTCCACGAGCTCGGCGTGCGCTACCTGACGCTCACCCACAACGACAACGTGCCGTGGGCCGACTCCGCCACCGACAAGCCGGTGGCCGGCGGGCTGACCCGCTTCGGCGAGGAGGTCGTCCGGGAGATGAACCGGCTCGGCATGCTCGTCGACCTCTCGCACGTCTCCGCCGACACCATGCGCGACGCCCTGCGGGTCACCGAGGCCCCGGTCGTCTTCTCGCACTCCTCCGCCCGCGCCGTCTGCGACCACCCGCGCAACATCCCGGACGACGTGCTCGCCCAGCTGCCCGCCAACGGCGGCGTGGCGATGGCCACCTTCGTGCCCAAGTTCATCCTGCCCGCCGCCATCGAGTGGACCCTCGCCGCCGACGAGAACATGCGCGCCCACGGCTTCCACCCGCTCGACACCACCCCGCCCGCGATGGAGCGCCAGCGCGCCTTCGAGGCCGCCAACCCGCGCCCGATCGCCACCCCGGCCACCGTCGCCGACCACCTCGACCACCTGCGCGAGGTCGCCGGCATCGACCACATCGGCATCGGCGGCGACTTCGACGGCACCGCGTTCCTGCCCGACGGCCTGGGCTCGGTGGCCGGCTACCCCAACCTGATCGCCGAACTCCTGCGCCGGAACTGGTCCGAGGCCGACCTCGCCAAGCTCACCTGGCACAACGCCGTCCGCGTCCTGCGCGACGCCGAGTCCGTCGCCGCCGGGCTGCGGGCCGGCCGCCGCCCGTCCATCGCCACCATCGCGCAGCTGGACGGCGTAAAGGGCTGAGCTCAGCCCAGCCGCGGGATCTCGATGGCCGGGCACCTGTCCATCACCATGGCGAGCCCGGCCGTCCTGGTCCGCGCGTACGCGGCCTCGTCGACCACACCCAGCTGGAACCAGACGGCCTTCGCCCCGGCCGCCACCGCCTGGTCGGCCACCTCCCCGGCCAGCGCGCTGTTCACGAACACGTCCACCACGTCGACCGGGAACGGGATCTCGGCGAGCGAGGCGTAGCCGGGCTCGCCGAGGACCGTCTCGGCCTTCGGGTGCACCGGCACGACGCGCTTGCCGTACCGCTGGAGCACCCCGGCCACCCCGTACGCGGCCCGGGCGGTGTTGCCGGACAGGCCCACCACGGCCCAGGTGTCGCCGGTGCCGGTGAGGATCTCGCGAACCGTCGCGTCGTCGCCGTAGCTCGTCATGCCGGTGCCAACGACGACCACGGGCGCCGGATTCCCGCAGGTGTCAGCTGGGGCGGCCGAGCGCGCGGTAGGTCCAGCCGGCGGCGCGCCAGGCGTCGGCGTCCAGGACGTTGCGGCCGTCGAGGAGGCGGCGTTCGGCGACCACGGCACCGAGGACGGCCGGGTCCAGCTCGCGGAACTCGGCCCACTCGGTGAGGTGCAGGACGACGTGGGCGCCCTCGGCGGCCTCCATGGCCGAGTCGGCGTAGGCGAGCGAGGGGAACATCTTGCGGGCGTTGTCGACGGCCTTCGGGTCGTAGACGGTGACCTGGGCGCCCTGGAGCTGGATCTGGGCGGCGACGTTGAGCGCGGGGGAGTCCCGGATGTCGTCCGAGTTGGGCTTGAACGCGGCGCCGAGGACGGCCACCCGGCGGCCCAGGAAGCCGCCGCCGCACTGCTCGCGGGCCAGCTCCACCATCCGGGAGCGGCGGCGCATGTTGATCGAGTCGACCTCGCGCAGGAAGGTCAGCGCCTGGTCGGCGCCGAGTTCGCCGGCCCGGGCCATGAACGCCCGGATGTCCTTGGGCAGGCAGCCGCCGCCGAAGCCCAGACCGGAGTTGAGGAACTTGCGGCCGATCCGCTCGTCGTGCCCGAGCGCGGTGGAGAGCAGCGTGACGTCGGCGCCGGCCGCCTCGCAGACCTCGGCCATCGCGTTGATGAAGGAGATCTTGGTGGCCAGGAAGGAGTTGGCGGCGGCCTTCACCAGCTCGGCGGTCGCGTAGTCGGTGACCAGGAACGGCACCCCGGCCGCGATCGGCTCGGCGTACACCTCGCGCAGCAGCCGCTCGGCGCGCTCGCTGTGGGCGCCGACGACGATCCGGTCCGGGCGCAGGGTGTCCTGGACGGCGAAGCCCTCGCGCAGGAACTCCGGGTTCCAGGCGAGTTCGGCGCCCGCGCCGACGGGTGCCAGCGCGGCCAGCCGCTCGGCGAGCCGGCTCGCCGAGCCGACCGGCACGGTGGACTTGCCGACCACCAGGACCGGGCGGGTCAGGTACGGGGCGAGGCCGTCGATCGCGGCGTCGACGTACGACATGTCGGCGGCGAACTCGCCCTTGCGCTGCGGGGTGTTGACGCAGACGAAGTGCACGTCGCCGAACTCCGCGGCCTCCTGGACGGAGCTGGTGAAGCGCAGCCGGCCGGTCGAACCCTCGTGCCCGGCGACGTGCTTGAGCAGCAGCTCGGACAGCCCCGGCTCGTACATCGGGACGCGGCCGGCGGTCAGCGTGGCGATCTTGTCGGGGTCGATGTCCAGGCCCAGCACCTCGAAGCCGAACTCGGCCATCGCGGCCGCGTGCGTGGCGCCGAGGTAGCCGGTGCCGATCACGGAGATGCGGAGGGTCACGGGTTCCCCTTTGTGCGGACTCGACCTGTACGGGTGCCTCTGATGCTATCCGCCCCGACGGATCCGGCCTCGATCGCCCGTACGCCGGGGACGCTAGGCAGCCGCAGGTCGGAGCCCTAGGATCTCTACTGAACGGTAGTTAACACCGGATTGACGTCGATCACTGGACGAGGCGGGCATCATGGCGGGCAGCGCAGGGGCGGCTGACTTCGATCTCTTCCGTATCTCCGAGGAGCACGAGATGCTCCGTGAGGCGGTGCGTTCGCTGGCCGAGGCGAAGATCGCTCCGTTCGCGGCGGAGGTGGATGAGCAGGGGCGGTTCCCGCAGGAGGCGTTGGACGCGTTGCGGGGCAGTGATCTGCATGCGGTGCACGTGCCGGAGGAGTTCGGTGGTGCGGGGGCGGATGCGCTGGCGACGGTGATCGTGATCGAGGAGGTGGCGCGGGTGTGTGCGTCGTCCTCGTTGATTCCGGCGGTGAACAAGCTGGGGTCGTTGCCGGTGCAGTTGTCGGGTTCGCCGGAGTTGAAGGCGAAGTACCTGGGGGCGTTGGCGCGGGGTGAGGGGATGTTCTCGTACTGCCTGTCGGAGCCGGAGGCGGGTTCGGACGCGGCGGGGATGCGGACCCGGGCGGTGCGGGACGGGGACTTCTGGGTGCTGAACGGGGTGAAGCGCTGGATCACGAACGCGGGTGTGTCCGAGTTCTACACGGTGATGGCGGTGACGGATCCGGAGCTGCGGTCGAAGGGGATCTCGGCGTTCGTGGTGGAGAAGGGCGACGAGGGGGTGTCGTTCGGTGCGCCGGAGAGGAAGTTGGGGATCAAGGGTTCGCCGACGCGTGAGGTGTACTTCGACGATGTGCGGATTCCTGCGGATCGGATGATCGGTGCGGAGGGGACGGGTTTCGCGACGGCGATGCGGACGTTGGACCACACGCGGGTGACGATCGCGGCGCAGGCGGTGGGGATCGCGCAGGGGGCGCTGGATTATGCGAAGGGGTACGTGAAGGAGCGGCGGCAGTTCGGGAAGGCGATCGCGGAGTTCCAGGGTGTGCAGTTCATGCTGGCGGACATGGCGATGAAGCTGGAGGCGGCGCGGCAGTTGACGTATGCGGCGGCGGCGAAGTCGCAGCGCGGGGACGGGGATCTGACGTTCTTCGGGGCGGCGGCGAAGTGCTACGCGTCGGATGCGGCGATGGAGATCACGACGGATGCGGTGCAGTTGCTGGGCGGGTACGGGTACACGCGGGACTACCCGGTGGAGCGGATGATGCGGGACGCGAAGATCACCCAGATCTACGAGGGGACCAACCAGGTCCAGCGCATCGTCATGGCCCGCAACCTGCCGTAGCCGGACGGCGCCTCGGCCCCGACCGCGCCTCGGCCCGGACCGCGCCTCGGCCTCGAAAAGCGGGCGACGGCGGGCGGCCCCGCTTCGTAGGCTGCCCGCCATGTCCTCCGCACTGAGCCTGGCCCGGATCACCCCCGACACCATCGATGCCGCCCTCGCCCTGAAGGTGCGCCCCGACCAGGAGGCCCTGGTCGCGCCGGTGGCGACGTCGCTGGCCGAGGCGTACGCCCACGGGGACACCGCCTGGCCCCGGCTGATCATGGACGGGGAACGGCCGGTCGGCTTCGTGATGGCGTTCTTCGACATCGGGTTCAACCCCGAGCAGCCCGACGACCGCCCCCGCTCCGGCCTCTGGCGCCTGCTCGTCGACGCCGACCGGCAGCGCGGCGGCTACGGCCGCTTCGCCGTCGAGCAGGTCTGCGCCGAGATCCGCCGCCGGGGCGGCACCCGCGCCACCGTCACGTACGTCCCCGGCCCGGAGGGCCCCGCGGCCTTCTACACCGGCCTGGGCTTCCGCCCGACCGGCGAGACGAGCGGCGACCAGACGGTGGCGGAGCTGGAGTTGGAGCCGGCCACGTCCTAGAGCCGGCGGTGACGAGTAGGGTGCCGGACCATGACGGAGCCGGACTTCCTCACCACGACCAGGTCGTTCTACGACGCCATCGCCGTCGACTACGCCGACCGCTTCCGCGACGAACTGGCCGGCGAACCGCTGTCCCGGGCGGTGCTCGCGGCCTTCGCCGATCTGGTCCGCGCCGAGTCGGCCCGCACCGGGCGTGCGGACGGCAAGGTGGTCGAACTGGGCTGCGGCCCCGGCCGGGTGACGCACCACCTGCACGGCCTCGGCCTCGACGTCCGCGGCATCGACCTGTCGCCGCGGATGGTCGAGCTGGCCCGCGCGACGTACCCCGGGCTGGACTTCGCCGAGGGTTCGCTGTTCGACCTCCCGCTGCGCGACGGCGAGTTGACCGGCGCGGTCGCCTGGTACTCGATCATCCACACCCCGGCGGAGCGCCTGCCGGAGGTGTTCGCCGAGTTCGCGCGGGTGCTCGCCCCGGGCGGCCACCTGCTGCTCGCCTTCCAGGTCGGGGACGAGCCGCTGCGGATCGACCAGCCCTTCGGCCACCCGGTGACGCTGGACTTCCGCCGCCAGCAGCCCGACCGGATCGCGGAGTTGGTCCGCGCGGCCGGCTTGCGGCTCACCTCCCGCACGCTCCGCGAGCCGGAGGAGGGCGTGCAGCCGACCCCGCAGGCCTACCTGCTGGCCCGCAAGCCCGCCTGAGTCGCCTGAGTCACCTGGGGCGGTGGTGACAGCGGCATGACAGTGGCGCCGGTGGGGTGTGAGAGGTCCGACAGCGGGTGCCTCGAACCTTGATGACTGCACGTCAGTCCGCCGAAACGGGAGGCCCTGCCCCATGCCCCGACCCAGCCTCACCTCCGCCCTCAGAACCGGCGCCGCCGCGGCCGCCGGGCTGCTGCTGGCCGGTCTCGCCCCGGCCGCCTCGGCGGCGGCGGCCCCGGCGGCCCCGGCGGCCCCGGCGGCCCCGGCG
>NZ_JBHXML010000061.1:0-66526 GCF_042720345.1 Kitasatospora sp. NPDC058478
TTGCCGAACTTCGCCGAGCCCGCAACGGTGCTGTTGTCGTTGCTCTCGTAGAAGGTGGCGGTGGCCGGGTCGTACGCGCCGATCCGGTCCGAGTACGGCTTGGCGTGGTCGGTGCTCAGGCCCGCGTTGCAGTTGGGCCAGGCGCCGGGGCCCTGGCCGGCGAGGATCTTCTCCCCTACGAGGATCTGCTGCTTCTTGGTGGCGAGATCGGGCCGGGAAGCGTAGGCCAGGCCGCCGTAGGCCTTCCAGGTGGGCAGCGCGATCTGCAGGCCGCCGTAGTTGCCGTTGTTGGTGTTGATGCTCCAGTTCCCGGTGCTCTCGCACTGGGCGACCCTGTCCCAGGTGCCCACCGAGGCGGCTTGGGCCGGTGCCTGGGAGGCGACGGACAGGACGGCCGCCCCCAGGGCGACAGCGGCGAGCGAGCGGGTGCGACGGGTGTAACCGGTGTGACAGGTGGTCGACTTGTTCTCGGGCATGCTCAGCTGACTTCCTTTCGTGTCGGTTGGGGGCGGACTACCAGCGGCCGGCGATCGGGACGTCGCCGGGGCTGCCGTAGACGAAGCTGGCGGCGGTGGTGCTGTTGTCGTTGCTGAGGTAGAAGGTCTGGGTGCTCGGGTCGTACGCGCCGATGCTGGTGACGCCGTCGTTGTTCCAGTCACCGACCAGCGGGGTCCAGCCCGCGTTGCCGAACTTCACCGAGCCCGCGACCGTGCTGTTGTCGTTGCTCTCGTAGAAGGTCTGGGTCGTCGGGTCGTACGCGCCGATGCTGTCCTTGCCGTCCTTGTTCCAGTCGCCGACCAGCGGGATCCAGCCCGGGTTGCCGAACGTCGTGGTCACGGCGGCGGTGCTGTTGTCGTTGCTGAGGTAGAACGTGGCAGTGGCGGGGTCGTACGCGCCGACGCTGGTGACACCGTCACCGTTCCAGTCACCGACCAGCGGGATCCAACCCGGGTTGCCGAACTTCGCGGTCCCGGCGGCGGTGCTGTTGTCGTTGCTGAGGTAGAACGTCGCGGTGGCCGGGTCGTACGCGCCGACGCTGGCGACGCCGTCACCGTTCCAGTCACCGACCAACGGGGTCCAGCCCGCGTTGCCGAACTTCGCCGAGCCCAGCGTGGAACCCGTGTTGTCGCCTTCGTAGAAGGTCTGGGTGGACGGGTGGTACACGCCGGCCTTCGTGGCCCGGGTCTGGACGTCATCGACGATGTTCTTGTAGCGCAGGGCCTTGTACTCGCCGTTGGGGTGCGAGTCGAGGGTGCCGTTGATGGAGGCGCCGGTGACGTGCTTCACCGGGGTGGAGCCGAAGGAGTAGTACGAGAAGGTCGTGTGGGCGGCGTCGTCCCACTTCTCGAAGAGCAGGACGTGGTTGTAGTAGCTGTTGAGGACGTCGCCGGCCTTGAGCTCGCTGCGCTGGATCCCGTAGGTGTAGGAGTCCTCGATGGCCCGGGTGTCCGGGCCGGTGCCGGCGCCCAGGTGCCAGGCCATGGAGACGTAACCCGAGCAGTCCGTACGGTAGTTGCGGCCGCTGGAGTCCGGGTACGAGCCGCCCTGGTTGTAGGGGATCGACTTGCCCAGCCAGTACTGCGCCCGCTGGATGACCTCACTGCGGGTGATCTTGCCGTCGATCGAGGACGAGGCGGCGGTGACGGCGCTGGTCGCCGCGTGGGCCGCCGTGGTGGTGACGGCGGTCGCAACTATCGCACCGGAAGCGGCGAGGGAGGCCGCGAGGGCGACGTGGGCAAGCCTGGACAGCGTGGACGAAGGCATGGCGGAGCTCCTCTTGCGGGTTACGGGCTGCGGGTTGCGAGTTCGAGACGGCATCGGATGCCGGACAGCGTCGTGCGGGTTCAGCGGCGGCGGTGCGAGTGCGGCGGTGGCGCGGGCGCAGCGGCGGCGCAGCGGCCGCGGCGCGGGTTCAGCGGCGGCGCGGGTTCAGCGGCCGGGGGGCGCCGGTGGCTGGTAGCGCCGGCGCATCAGGGGTGAGGCCTGGTGGCCTCGGGCGATCAGGACGTGGGCCCGGCTCAGGGTGTCCTCCGCGACGGCGGGGTCACGGCTGGCGAGGTAGACGAGCAGGTCGACGCGGTCGGCCTCGCTTCGGACGGTGATGTGCTGGAGGCCGTCGTCGGGGCGGGCGTGGGCCCACAGGACGGCGCGGACCTCGGCCGCCTCACCTGCCTTGTCCACCTCGGTCACCTCGGCCGCCTCAGCCGCCTCGCCGGCTGGAACCGGCCCGGCGCTCTGCCTGCGGTGCAGGGCGGCGTAGATGACGTCCATCCGCGGGTCAGCCGCCCCAGCCGAAGATGGCGTTGACGGCGGTGTCCTGGGCGCTCACCGACAGGACGGCGGGGGCGGCGAGCAGCGCGCCCAGCGAGATGGCGATGGCCGCGGCGGCCTTGGCGATACGGGTCTGGATCACGATCGGTTGTCCTCAACTGTTGCTGACACGAAGGGATTTCTCCGATCGGTGCGTCCCGCGGTCGACGCGCCGTCCGGCTGCCGTCCGGGCTGTCTTTCTGGCTGACTCCCTGGCGGCGATCACTAGCTTTGCCGGTCGGGGGGCGGCTCGGAAGGCCTTGCGGGTGTCGCCAACCGGCCTGTCCGACTCCGGACATGCCGTCACGCGCATGACAAGAGCTGGATGGCGCGGCCTGCCGTCGAGGCCGGATATCCGACCTTGAGGGCGGTGTCGCCCCATGAAAGGATCATGAAGCTTCGTGTGCTGTCACAGCCACGAGAGCTCACGGATCATCACACAAGGGGGACACCATGTTGCAGGCGCTTGGACTATCGGCCCGCGCCGAGCAGGTCTACCAAGCCCTGCTCGACCACCCCGCCGCCGACGTCGAAGCGATAGCCGGGCGCTGCGCGACCACCGCCACCCAGGTCCACGACTGCCTCGACGAACTCGGCGCCCTCATGCTCGTACGCGCCTCCGCCGACCACCCCGGCCGGATGCGCGCCGTCGACCCGGCCGTCGGCCTCGCCGAGATGCTCGCCCGCCAGGAAGCCGACCTCGCCGCCCGCCAGGCCGCCCTCGCCGCGTCCCGCGCCGCCGTCACCCGCATGGTCGCCGAACGCGCCGAACACCACGCCGCCCACGGCGAACGCCTGCTGGGCATGGACGCCGTCCACCACCGCCTGGAACAGATGAGCCGCACCACCACCACGGAAGCCCTCAGCAGCCAGCCCGGAAACCAGCGCCCCGAAGACCTCGACTCCTCCCGCCCCGGCGACGCCGGCGCCCTCGCCCGCGGCATCACCATCCGCACCCTCTACCAGGACTCCACCCGCCACCAGCCGCACGTCACCGGATACGCCCACTGGCTGCTCAGCCAGGGCGGCGAAGTCCGCACCGCCCCCACCATCCCCCAGCGCATCGTCATCGCCGACCGCCGCGAGGCCCTCGTCCCCATCGACCCCGAGGACCACCGCAAGGGCGCACTGCACGTCACCGAACCCGGCATCCTCACCGCCCTGCTCGACCTCTACGAACAGGCCTGGAACACCGCCGTCCCGCTCGGCGCCACCGCCCCCGGCGACCCCACCACCGGACTCACCGCCACCGAACGCGAACTGCTGCGCCTGCTCGGCACCGGCCTCACCGACGACACCGCCGGCCAGCGCCTGGGCATCTCCTCCCGCACCGTCGGCCGCCACATGGCCTCCATCATGGAGCGGCTCAACGCCAGCAGCCGCTTCGAGGCCGGCATCAAGGCCGCCCAGAACGGCTGGCTCTGACCGGCCGGCTCCGACCGGCCCGAAGTACGCCGTGTCAACCCGCAGCTCCCCGACGGATTGTCACAGTCCGGTCCTCGCGATGTCCTGGTGATTGTGACGCCACGCGTGCCACCGAAAGGCACTGACCAACCGTCATGGTGGGTGTCCAGCAAGCCAGCACACATCGCCATCGGGGAGCCACCATGTCCGTCCGCCGCCGTCGCCCGCTGCTCGTCACCGCCGTCCTCGCCGTCGGGGCCGGTCTCGTCCTGACCGCCTGCGGACCCGACAACGCCGACCCGGCCGCCGGCCCGAAGGCCTCCCCCACCACCGCGGCCGTCGCACCCGCCCCCACCGGCGCTGCTCCCGCAGCGGGGTCACCGACCGCACCGGCCACGGGCGCGGCGTCGCACACCCCCACGGGCGCACCGCACACCCCGTCCGGCACCAGCCCCTCCACCAGCACCCGACCCGGCGGCGGCAACGCCCCCGCCCCCACCGACGCCACCCCCTGCGACATCGGCAACCTCTCCATCCACGTCACCGCACGCCCCGGAGCACCCAGCCAGCGCGTCATCGAAGTCCACAACACCGGCACCAGCGCCTGCAGCCTGAGCTCCTCCCCCGGCGTCAACCTCGGCAACTCCACCGCCCGCGACCAGAGCAACAACATCCGGCCCGTACTCGCCAGCGGCACCCTGCGCTTCCCCGTCCCCGCAGGCCAGAACGCCTACGTCGTCATCGACCTCAACCCCGGCGGCGCCACCACCGGCACCACCCCCGACATCAACGAAATCAACGTCCTCGCCGACCAGGACGACACCAACATGCCCCTCGCCGCCACCCACAACTTCCCGCTCACCCCCGACACCCGCGTCCTCAACCCCCACATGGGCAACTACCGCGCCACCATCGCCGACGCCGTCACCTCCATGGCAGCCGCCGGCAAGTAACCCCGGCCACACCACCGGCACCCACCGACGGCCGGACCCGAGTGAGGCGACGAGGCCACGGGCCCGGTCGGCGCTCCGGCGCGACGGTGATCAGCGGATGGAAGTGGGCGAGTTCGGCGGGTTCGTCGACTATCAAATAGCCCCGCCGGAACGGTCAAGCGTCTCGATGCACCACATCGCACCGCGCGACCCAGCGGATCGACCCCAGCGAATCGGCTCAGCGGATCGGCTCAGCGGATCGGGCAGGCAGGCCGGCCCGGGCCGGCGGACAGGCAACCCGGCACACGTCCCGTCAGGGTCGGAGGGCAGGGGCGGAGGGCAGGGACGGGAATGCGCCCACGTCAGGCCCCGTATCGGTCGGCGAGTGCGCGGGCGGTCGCGGCCAGCCGGGCACGCAGCTCCGGTGGTTCGAGGACCTCCACGTCGGTGCCCAGTCTCAGGAACTCGTCGTGGGCGTGGCCGAGGGACTCGATGGGCACGGACGCCCTGGTCCAGCCGTCCGCCTCGGCCACCCCCGAATCCGCGACCGCCCGGTCGAACGCGCGGCCGAGCTGCTCGCGGCCCCGGGCGACACCGCGCGGCGACAGGCGCACCGTCGCCTCCGCGGTGTGCAGTCGGGCATGGAAGTCGGCGAGCCCGTCCCGCCAGTGTGCAGCCAGGTCGAAGCTCGCGGGTATCTCGAACTCCTCTTCCAACTCTCGTAGTTCGAGGATCTGGTCGACCCGGTAGGTACGCGGGGTGGCACCGTCCGCGGCGGCGACCAGATACCAGCGGCCGGCCTTGAGGACCAGTCCGTACGGCTCCAGTCGCCGTTCCACCTCGGTGGGCGCCTTCCACCGCCGGTAGCGGACCCACACCCTGCGCCGGTCCCAGAGCGCGGCCGCGACGGCCGCCAGGTGCGGCGTCTCGTCCACGTCCCCGTACCAGCCGGGCGCATCGAGGTGGAAGCGCTCCTGGATCAGCCCGGCCCGCTCGCGGAGCTCCGCCGGCAGGGCGGCCCGCAGCTTGAGCTGGGCGGCCGCCAGTACCTCGCCCAGGCCCAACTCGGCCGCCGGACCGGGCAGCCCGGCCAGGAACAGGGCCTGCGACTCATCGGCGGTCAGGCCCGTCAGCCGGGTGCGGTACCCGTCGAGCAGCTGGTAGCCGCCGCCGTGACCGGCCTCGCCGAACAGCGGGATCCCGGCGGCGCCGAGCGCTTCGAGGTCCCGGTAGACCGTGCGGACCGACACCTCCAGTTCGTCGGCGAGCTGCTGGGCCGTCATCCTTCCCCGGTTCTGGAGGAGCAGGAGCAGTGAGATCAGTCGGCTGGCGCGCACGGCTGTCAGTATCCACTGACAGGAGGTGTCAGTGGACCGGTTCTAGCCTGCGGCCATGATCGATTCCGACTTCCTCCACGGTTCCCGGGGCATGGCCGTCCGCAGACTCACCGGGGTTCCGGCCGACGGTGACAGCCGGGGGCAGGAGTTCTCCGTGAACGGCGGACACAACCGGGTGCTCGACCGGGTCACGGAGCTCAGCCGTGTCCAGTTGCAGGACGCCTCGTGAGCATCGTCGAACTGCGCCAGTACACCCTGCACCCAGGTGCCCGCGACACTCTGCTCGACCTCTTCGAGCGGGAGTTCGTGACCGGACAGCAGGCGGTGGGCATCACCGTCGGCGGCCGGTTCCGGGACCTGGACGACCCGGACCGCTTCGTCTGGCTGCGCAGCTTCCCTGACATGGCGTCGCGGGCACGGGCACTGCACGCCTTCTACTACGGGCCGGTCTGGCAGGAGCACCGGGACGCCGCCAACGCGACGATGGTGGACTCGGACGACGTCCTGCTGCTGCGCGGCCCGGGCTTCACCGCCCCGGCCGACGCCGGACCGGTCGTCGCGACCATCTGCCACCCCCTGGACCCCGCCGCCTTCGCCGACCACTTCGAGCGGCATCTGCGCCCCGAACTGGCCGCCCGGACCCCGCCGTTGGCGGTTCACCGCACCGAACACGCGGAGAACGACTTCCCCGCCCTGCCCGTACGGGTCGGCGAGGACGTCCTGGTGTGGTTCACCACCGGCGACACCGCCCCCCTGCCGGACCTCTCGACACACCTGCACTCCGCCCCGCAGCAACTGCACCTCTCGCCCGTGCCGCAACACTCCCGCTGAAGCCCGTCGCAGAGGACCGTGGGTGGGCAGGTCGATGGCTGGCCAGACCTGCTGCTTCACTCGCCGAGAACGGGGTTGTGCGAGGTGGCGACGGCCTGCACCGCACTGGTGCGGGCCGTCGCTCCCCGCTTTCGGGCCTTTCGGGCCTTCGGGCCTTTCAGAGCTTTCGGGCCTTTCGGTCCGGTGGCCGGCGGGAACGGAGCAGTCCGGCTGGAGCACTACGAAGCGGCCGGTGGTTCCACCCGGGCGTGTGTCTCCGGCGGCACCGGGAAGCGCCTCAACAACTCGTCCATCCAGGCGGCCGGATGGGTGGCCGTCGCCGCGCCGCCGGGGAGGGCCCGCGCTTTGCGGATGCCCTCGGTCAGTGCCTCGACGGCGGCCCGGGTGGTGTACCGGTCGGCGACCCACTGACGGCCCGCCCGCCGCACCTCGTCCTGGCCGGGCAGGTCGAGCAGCTCAAGGGCCTTGTCCGCCAGCCGATCCGTTTCGAGCTCCGGGATCCGCCACGCGGACGGCGAGTCGAACAGTTCCGCTCCGCCGCCGGCGGCGTAACCGGTCACCAGGCAGCCGCTGGCCATCGCCTCGGCCAGCGGCAATCCGAAGCCCTCGCCCTCAGGCGCTCCCAACGCGATGAACACCGACGTGTCGGACAGGACGCGAGCGACCTCCTCGTGGGGGACCGCGTGGATGTCGTACAGGTCGACGCCCTCGGACCGCGGGTCGGCGTGCAGCAGACGGCGGAGCAGCGTGGTCTCGATCGGGCGCTTGCGGGACATCCACGCGATGCGCCGAACCCGCTCGGTCGATGCCGGCCGGAACACCTCGGTGTCGATGACGTTCGGCACCAGGTGCGGTTCGAACTCGGGCAGGGCGCGGCGGAACATGTCGACGCCCGCCTTCGAGATCGTCCACAGAGCCGGCCGGTCCGACCAGCCCGGATACGGGCCGGGGTCGGGGCAGGTCAGGAAGTTGACGTAGTGCCCCTGCGAGTAGATCACCTTGTGGCCGCCGGGCGCCGGGTCGTGCCCCGGGACCACGCTGACCTCGTGCAACACGAGCACGTCCTCGGGCCCGAGGTCCAAGGTCATCCCGGACAGCGTCGGCACGTCGTCGTCGAACCACGTGTAGCGGAACCCCGGCGTGGGCGTCCAACGGAACGCCTCGACGCCGACGGCCCGCAGCAGCGCGACCTGCTGGTTCAGCACCCGAATGCCGCCCAGCGGGAACTGGAACTCGAACGACGCGTAGATGACTCGGCCGGTCACCGTACCTCCCTGAGAAACAACGATCGGTGGGACCAGAGCATGGGTGGTTGGGCCAGGGAGGCGGCATCACCCTCCCGGGGCCGTGGAGCAACGCCCGTACACAGCGGCTGGGCCTGGCCCGTACTCATACGCCCAGGGTGGCAGCAATGCCCCCGCGTGTCACCGGCCCGAAGCGGCCGACGGCCGCCACTCTCGCCTGATCAACCCGAACACCCACGAGTCGGATACCTCGCCGTTCACGACGCAGTCTTCTCGCAACGTCCCTTCACGCACGAATCCGACCTTCTCCAGGACCCGGGCAGATGCCACGTTGCGTGTATCGGTCTCGGCCTGAACCCGATTCAGGTCCAGCGCGTCGAATGCCCACTGCAGCACGGCGGTTGCGGTCTCCGTCGCGAAGCCGTGGCCCCACATCGCTTCGTCGAGGCAGTAGCCCAACGACGCGCTGCGGTAGTCCGGATTCCATCCGGTCAGACCGCATCAGCCGACGAAGGCCCCGTCGGAAGCACGGTTGATGGCCACCCGGGCCCCGGTGCCTTCGTCCGCCATCTTCCGGCACATCGCGATGAAGCGCTCGGCGCGGGCCTGTTCGGTCCACGGCGGGGAGCCCAGTAGCGCATCACACGGGTGCTGCTGTGCAGCGCGAAGAGGGAGTCCGCGTCGGCATCGGTGAAGGGGCGCAGTCGCAGGCGAGCCGTGTGCAGAACGGGGGTGGCCAGAGTCATGCGCACCATCCTGTGTCCTCTTGGGCCGGCAGAACACCGAATATCCCTCAGGGGGTACTGACGGCCGACAGGCCGAACAGGAGGGCCAGGGCGAGCTGGAGGGTTGCGGATGCCGGGCGCCGCCGCCAGAGGCACAGACCGCCGGTGACCAGTGTCGCCGTGAACGCGACGACCAACCGGGGGACAGCAGTACGGGCGCCGCATTGACGCCCGCCGAGGGCCGGGCAGAGTCCATGCCCAAGCGCGGCCTGAAGGACGGCGGCGAACAGGACGACATCCAGCGCCAGCAGACACGCCACCACGATCGGCGTGCCGTTCGAGCGATCCGACCGACCAGGCCGTCGAAGCCTCATGAATCCCCCCAGGAAGTGCGCCGCCGTGATGACCTCGTTGGCGTGACACCGAAGACCGTACAAGCCTCCGGTGACTCGACGCGATCGGCCGGCACCACCCTGCGTGGCCTCAACCACCCTACTGGCGACGCGACTTCTGCCGAGCCGGCCGCATGAGGGCCGGTCCGGCCGGGGTGTGGGTCAGGTGGTGCGGGCTCGGAGGTGGGCCCGCTCGCCCTGGTGCCCGAAGAGGACGAGGAGTTCGACGGTCCGGTCGCCGTCGGGTCCGAGCCGGTGCGGTACGTGGGTGTCGAACTCGGCGGCCTCGCCCGCCTTGAGGACCAGGCTCTGGTCGCCCAGCAGCAGGCGCAGCCTCCCCGCGAGTACGTAGACCCACTCGAAGCCCTCATGGGTCTTCAGTTCCGGCTCGGTGCCGGGCGCGGGCGGGATGAGGAGTTTGTGGGCCTGGACGCCGCCGGGGTGGCTGAGCGGCACGTAGGTCATCCCGTCCCGGACCACCGGACGCAGGTGGATGCGCGGGTCGCCGGTGCGGGGCGCGCCCACGAGGTCGTCGAGGGGCACGGCGTGGACCTCGACGAGCGGCAGCAGCAGTTCCAGGGTGGGCTTGCGGGTGCCGCCCTCCAGGCGGGAGAGGGTGCTCTCGTTGATCCCGGTCCGCTCGGCGAGTTCCGCCAGCGTCATTCCGCGCCGGCGGCGCAGCTCGCGCAGGCGGGGGCCGACCGCGTCCAGGACGTCCTTCTTCGCGTTCGCCATGCCACCAGGTTGCCGAAACGGCATGGAGCGTTGCTCGGGCCCGGGGCGGTGCGGGGGGCGCAGCAGAAAGGGGAAAGGGAGACGGCGGAGGCCCTGCCACCGGGGGCCGTACGCCGTACAGCGACCGCGGATAATGGCCGTGGCCGCGGGCCGGCGGCGCCGGCGGCCTCGATCGATGGAGAGGTAGAGGACGGATGACCCTGAAGGAAGGCCGGCGCGTCAGGTTGGCCGAGGATCTCGGGATCGGTGAGGCGGTCGCCGGGGAGCCCGGGGCCGTCGTCGGGTTCCTCTCGCTGGGATCCGGGATGGAGGGCACCGTCGAGCGGGTGGACGGGGAACTCCCGGAGAGCCATGAGGTCCGCGAGTACCAGCGGCTCAAAGCGCTGTTCGAGGACTACGGGCACACCATGCCGGTGGCGAGCCGCGAGCGCTTGGAAGCGGAGATCGCCGTGCTGGAGCCGCAGTGGGTCGCGCACCGGGAACGGGGGAGCCGGGTGACGGTCCGGGTCCGGCTGGACAACGGCTTCGTCCTCGACGGGGCGGACCAGGACATCCTCACTCCTCTGTGAGGGAGGACGTCCCGCAGCGGCGACAGTCCCGGCACTCGACTCCCGGGCCTTCGGCGGGACGGGCGGCCGCCCGGGTGCTCGTACACCACGCCAACTGACAAACGATGGACGGGCGTTGCGAACGGCGCGGTGAACGGCGCGGGCCGCACCGTCCATCGTTTGTCTGTCGGCGCGGCGCATCGTTCATCACGGCGCGGGACACCGCCCGCGCCACCCACCGAAGGCACACGGAATCGAGGGAACCATGCGTACCTCCGCACGCTTCGCGGCGTTGGCTGCGGTAAGCGCCATCGGGCTCGGCACCATCGCCACCGGCACCGCCCAGGCCGCCCCGGCCACCGCCCAGGCCACCGTCCAGGCGGCCCGGAGCACCACGGTCCACCTGCACAACGGAACCGGCTGCTCGCTCTACCGGACCGGCTACGCTCTGGCCCACGGCATCTGGACGCAGGGCCAGGAGCCGCCGCAGATCCTGGGGAACACCGGCGACGCCACCTTCCAGTCGGAGAGCAACGGGTTCCTGACCGGCACCGAGGGCTGGGCGACGTTCAGCACCTACGGCTGCGAGGAAGGCTGGCGCAACAACAACACCGTCCAGCTGCACTGGGCCAACCCCTACGCCGGCTCCAACAGCTACGACGAGAACGGCACCAGCAGCGTCTTCCGCACCACCCGTGAGAGCGGCTCCGGCGACAACGCCGACGTCTACTGGGGCGTGTGGAAGAACTGATCCCGGCCATCGGGCACCGCCAGGGTCGGGCAAGCGCCGCCAGATAGTCCAGGATCTGTCCGGCCACCGCCCCCCGGCGCCTGCGTCGGGTGATGCGGCGCCTGTACCGCCGCGCCGCTCGCCGCACGCCACCGCATGAAAAGCATGAAAAAACGGTGCCCCGCCACTGGGTGCCGAACGGCCCGGGCCGTTCGGCACCCGCCGGCCAGCACCACCTGGAAGCGCCAGCTGAAGCGGGCCCCGGCCCGGGTGCAGTGGGATCCCGAACGCGATCTGCACCTTCAGCCGCTTCCCCACCGTTCGCTCCAACTCGGCCTCGCCGGCGAGGCTGCCGAGCGCTACGCGGAGCAGTGGATCGTCTCGATCGACGACGTCACCGCACTCGCGCACACGATCCAGGCCCAGGTGAGGGACGGTGCTCTGGAGGCCGCCCGGCAGCTCCTTCCCGCCGAGCGCCCCTATCCGGTGGACGACGCGCTGCTGAACCACCTGCGCGGCTGAGCCGGTCCCGAGCGCTCGGGGCCGCGGGCTGCTCGTTCCGTCGCCGTCCGCCTGGGCGGCTCGCGACGGTCCGAGGCGTGGTGCACCGTCAGGTGACACCGGGGCCGGGGTGGCGTTGCCCGTTCCGTCGTCGTCGCGACCGGCGCGCGCACGCCGGCGACCGCGCCACGGGATCTCCGGCGGCCGCCTCACCCGTCGGGAACGCACGAGCCGCCGGTGATCAGCCGTCGGCGGCGAGGCGGTTCAGCCACTCCCCCAGCAGATGCTGCTCGGCGCTGCTGAGCTTCGTCTGTTCGGGCAGCGCGGCGCGCAGGGCGCGGGCGGCGCCGGCCGGGCCCGGCTCCTTCACGGCCGGCTGCCGGTTGGTGACGGCGGCGACCATGCACTCCCGAAGGGTGGTCAACAGGGCCGGGTCGCGCCGGTCCTGGGGCAGGGACAGCCAGGTGAGCACGGCGCCACGCGCCGTGGCGTGGATGATCTGGGCCGCGAGTTCCTCGTCGACGCGGAGCCAGCCGCCGGCGGCGAGGCGCCGGATGCGGCCCATCAGGATCTCCATGCCGGCCTTGAAGGCGGCCGAGGTGGTCCCGGCGGGTTCGGTGTACATCAGGGTGTACAGCGCGGGGTTGGCCAGGCCGAACTCGACCGCGACGTCCCAGCCGGCTCTCAGGTCCTCGATCGGGTCCCGGGGGTCGGGGTCGACGTGCTTGGTGGCGAGGAACGCGGCGAAGCCGTGCTCGGCCACGGCGTCGAGCAGCCCGTCCTTGTCGCCGAACAGCCGGTAGATGGCCGGCGGCTGCAGGCCCGCCGCATCGGCGACGGCGCGGGTGGTGACCGCGTCGCGGCCTCCGCGCGTCAGCAGGCCGATGGCGGCCTCGATGACCCGCTGCCTGGTCTGCTCCCGGGCCGGGGACGCGCTGGCGGACTCGACGGCGGTCCCGGACGCGGTGCCGGTGGCGCCGTCCCGGCCGCGTGAAGGCGATGGCATGAATCAACGATACCGCACTGCTGGTTCCATCGTTATTATCGGTGATACCTTGAAAGTGTTTCCACTGGAACCACCTCGTCGCGACACGGGAGCACATCATGATCATCGTGACCGGAGCCACCGGACAGCTGGGGCGTCAGATCGTCGAGAGGCTGCTGACGCGCGTACCGGCGGCCCGCATCGGTGTCAGCGTCCGCGACCCGCAGAAGGCGCAGAACCTCGCCGACCAAGGGGTACGGGTGCGCCAGGGCAGCTTCACCGACGCCGCCGGCCTCGCGCACGCCTTCGAGGGCGCCTCGCAGGTGCTCGTCGTCTCCGTCGACAAGATGGGCGAGGAGTGCGTCAGGCAGCACCGCACCGCGATCGAAGCGGCCGTCACGGCGGGCGCCCGTCGCATCCTCTACACCAGCCAGATGGGGGCCGGCGCGACGTCGCGCTTCCAGGCCTGCCGCGACCACGCCGCCACCGAAGAGGCCCTGCGCACCTGCGGCGTGCCGTTCACCTCGCTGCGCAACGGCTTCCACGCCACCAGCGCGGCACACTTCCTCGGCAACGCGGCACAGTCCGGCCGGCTCGCGCTCCCCGCGGACGGGCCGGTCGCCTGGACCGCGCACGCCGACCTCGCGGACGCGGCCGTCGCCATCCTGGCCGACGAGGGCCGCTTCGACGGCCCCACGCCGCCGCTCACGGGCCGACAGGCGCTCACCTTCGACGACGTCGCCGCCATCGCCACCGAGCTCACCGGCCGCACCGTCACGCGGACCGTCGCCCCCGACGACCAGTTCCGCACGCAGCTGACAGGCCAAGGCGTCCCCGCGGAAGCCGCCGACCAGCTGCTCGGCATCTTCGCCGCCAGCCGCGCCGGCGAGTTCGCCACCACCGACCCCACCCTGGCCGCCCTGCTCGGCCGCGAGCCCGTCACCCTGCGCACGGTGCTGCGCGAGCAGCTGTCCGAAAGCTGATCCACAGCGGGCGGCCGGGTGCCGGTGCCCGGTCCTGGCCGCTCGGCGCCGTCCGCGCCTCGCCCCGGGTGTGCCGGCCTGGGCCCTGTCCGGCCGATCTTGCCGGACAGGGCCCAGCGGAGTCGCCCGGTCAGGAGACGCGCTTCAGCTGCCAGGCGTTGTTGTTGAAGCTCGGGTTCGACCAGGCGACGCAGCTGCTGGTGTAGTACGAGCCGGTCTGGACCCAGCCCGCCGGCGGGTAGGTGGTGGAGCAGGCCTGGACCACGGTGCCGACGGGCAGTCCGGTGAGCTGCTTTATCTGCTTGATGTTCGGGCTGAAGCTCTGCGTGCCGCAACTGCTGCTGTAGCCCCAGCTCACGTCGACGAAGCCGGCCGGGGTCAGAACGCTTCCGCACGAGGTCGTGACGTCGCCCGGGGCGGCCTGCGCGGGCGCGGCGGCCAGGGCGAACATCGCCGCGGCGCCGGCGATGGTCATACAGGTGCGAAGACGGATCATGGGTGAGGGCTCCTTCTGATCGCGGGTGGGTGGCCGGTCAGGCCGTGGAGCCATTCCTACGGTTTGATCACCGGCTTCGGATAGCGACTTTCAGGCCTAATGGCCCCCCGGGCAGGACGGCGGCCGGGTACCGGAACGACGGCGAGGCAGGGGCCGTTGCGGTGGACGCCGTCGGGCGGGACTGCGGGGAGTTGCGGATCCGCTTCGCCGCAGGGGTCCGGGCGCTCCGGGCGTCGGGATTTCTCCTGCGGTATACGAACTTGTGCGGTCGCATCCGAACTTGATGCGATTTCCTGCCCTTCATCTGTCACACACACCAGTGAATGCGCCCCGAAACCAGGACGTGGACGACCGGTTGTCGCTCTGCTGGGGGTCCTGTCCGGATCGGGCAGATGTCCGCCGACCATGAGAGTGGGGATCAGGTGGGGACGAGAAGGAGAAGGAAGGGCGTCGCGCGGGCCGCGGTGCTCGCCGCCGCGCTGTGCGGGGGCGGGGCGCTGACGGCGCCGGCGGCGTTCTCGCAGACGGAGGACGGGACGGTGACGGTCCGGGTGATCCGGGCCGTGGACTCCTCCGGGGTGTGGACGCCCGCGCTGGAGCCGGGGCTGGCGGGCGTGAAGGTGACGCTCACCGGCGAGGAGCGGGCCCACGTCGAGGGCACCACCGGGGCCGACGGGACGGTCACGCTGGCGCCGCCGCGGAGCCGGGAGCACGGCGGAACGTACCGGGTGCAGGTGGTGAATCCGAAGCCGGGCGTGCTGTTCCCGGCGTTCGCCTCCCGGCAGGGGCTGGACGGCGCGCCGAACCAGCTGAGCTCCAACGAGGAGTTCGTCGACCTCTCCGGCGGCAAGAACGTCTCGTACACCACCGGGCTGTGGTATCCGGGGGACTACTGCCAGCAGAACGCGCCGCTGGTGACGACCTGCCAGAACACCACCTTGGGAGGCGGCGCGCAGCGCACGCTGGTGTCGTTCCCGTACCGCGCGCGCGGCCAGGACGGCGTGGACGTCAACGTCACGAACCTCGCCACCGACGCGCAGACGGGCACGCTCTACGGCATCGCGTGGAACAAGGCCGACCGGCGGGTGTTCTCCTCGGCGTCGGCCAAGCGCACCACGGACTACGGTCCGGGCGGCGCCGGCGGCATCTACGTGACCGACCCGGCGCAGGGGCGGACCACGCTGTTCACCACCGTCCCGGACGCCGGCGGCACGGCGCACGGGCCGGGGACGGACGACGCGTTCCTCGTCGCGCCGGGCAAGGAGAGCCTCGGCGGGCTGAAGGTGACGGACGACGGCCGGGACCTGTTCGTCGTCAACCTCAACACCCGCACGCTGTACCGCTACGACGCGACCGCGCCGACGGCCGCGCAGCCGAGGGGCGTCTACCCCATCCCGGACCCGGGCTGCGCCTCCGCCGGGGACTGGCGGCCGTTCGGCCTGGGCCTCCAGGACGGCGTCGGCTACCTCGGCGGTGTCTGCTCGGGCGAGTCGACGGGCAAGGCCTCGGACCTGCGGGCGGTCGTGCTGCCCTTCGACCTGGCCACCGGCCGGTTCCGCACGGCCGTGCTGGACCAGCCGCTGGACTACCCACGCCAGTCGACCGTCGGCTCGGGCCCGTGCGACGGCGCGGGCTGGTTCCCGTGGACGAACACCTACCCGACCACGCAGAACGGCCAGACCTGCGCCGGTTTCCGCGCCCAGCCGGAGCCGGAGCTGGGCGAGATCGGCTTCGAGACGGACGGCTCGATGCTGCTGGCCTTCCGCGACCGCATGGCCGACCGGGCGACGGGCCAGTCGGGGTCGGGCGCAGCGGTGGGCGAGGTGCTGTCGGGCGGTGACCTGAACAAGGCCTGCCTGGCCGGCGGCACCTACGTGCTGGACGCCAACACCGGCTGCGGGCTCTCGCCCCGGGGCGCCCGCTTCTTCGACACCAGCCGGATGGGCGTCCACCACAACGCGGCCTACGCCGGGATGGCGCTGTCCAAGGTCGAGAACACCATCGGGACCTCCGGGTTCGACCCCAACAGCACGGCCTTCGGCTACGGCACGTCGTTCGTCCAGCGCGACGGCAGGCAGGACCCGGCGTTCGGCCTGCGGCTCAACCCGGCGAACGTGCCCGCGCCGTTCGGCAAGGGCGCCTCGATGGGCGACCTGGAGGTGCTCTGCGACCAGGCGCCGCTGCAGATCGGCAACCGGGTCTGGTACGACACCGAGCACAAGGGCATCCAGAAGCCGGGCCAGCGCCCGGTGGAGGGCGCCACCGTCCACCTGTACGACGGGCCGGGGAAGCTCGTCGGCACGGCGCGGACGACGGCGCGCGGCGAGTACTACTTCGACGACTCGAACGTGGACGGCGGGCTCAAGCCGCACACCAGGTACACGATCCGGCTGGACAACCCCGCCGACTACGCCCAGGGCGGCCCGCTGTACCAGTGGGTGCCCACCCGGCACGACGTCGGCGACAACCCGTTCATCAACTCCAAGGGCGTCGTCCCGCCGGGCGCAACGTACGCCGAGCGGGAACTGACCACCGGCGGGCCGGGCCAGGACGACCACACCTTCGACTTCGGCTTCCGGCCGCAGGAGGGCACGCTGACCCTGGTCAAGCACGACCAGGCCGGCAAACCGCTGGCCGGGGCGACGTTCCAGCTGTGGCGCTGGAACGGCGGGCCCAGCTGGCCGCAGACCACCGGCGGGCACAAGGACTCGCCGATCGGCGATCCCTGCACCACCGGGGCCGAGGGCATCTGCCGGATCGTCGTCGGGCCGGGGACGTACTACTGGGTGGAGGTGAGCCCGCCCGACGGCTACGCGGCGCCGGCCATCGCGGTCTTCGGGCCGCTGGTGCTCACCTGCGAGACCCTGGACGACGGGATCACGGTGACGGTCGTCAACCGGCTGCTCCCGTCGGCCGGTTCGGGCGCGGCCCCGTCCTCGCCGCCGGGTACGGTCTCGACCCCGACCCCGTCGCCGGGCCCGTCGTCGTCCTCGGCAGTGGCGGTGGCGGCGGTGGCGTCCCCGCCGCCGCCGTCGCCGAGCGCCGGGCCGTCCTGGCCCGATGAGCGGCCCGGCGGCGCGCTGCCGACCACCGGGGCGGGCAGCGTGCTGCCGCTGGGCGTGACCGGTGCGGCGGCGCTGCTGGGTGCGGGCGGCGTGCTGGTCGTGGTCGCGCGCAGGCGCGGCGCACGGCACGCGTAGCGGCACGCGTAGCGGAACCCGGCCGGGCCCGTGGCGAGTTCGACGGCCACGGGCCCGGCCGGGCGGCCCGTACGGCTTCACCCAGGGCAGAACGCCACTCCCTTCCCCCGACGCCCCGGATCCCTAGGCTGGAGGGGTGAGCACTCATGCGCCGAACGAAGCCCGCGTCATCCCCCTGCGCCCGCACACCTCGTCGCCCGGTTCCGGCGGGGCGACCCGCGCCCCGCAGCGGCCGGCGGGAGCGCCACCGGCGCCCGCACCGAGGGAACCCCTGTGGCGCGACCTCGTCGGCGATGCGATGCGCCGCGAACGGCTCGCCCAGGAACGGACGTTGAAGGACGTGGCGGAGGCGGCCCGGATCTCGATCCCGTATCTGTCGGAGTTGGAGCGCGGGCGCAAGGAGGCCTCCTCCGAGGTCCTCGCGGCCGCCGCCCGGGCCCTCGGACTCGGCCTCGCCGACCTGCTCTCGCTCGCCCAGGACGAGCTGACCCGGCACACCCGGAGCCAGGCGGGCCGGGGTGGGGTGGGCCGCAGTCAGGTGGGCCGAAGCCGGTTGGACCGGAGCCGCACGTCGCCCACGGGGCAGTACGACGGGCTCTGCCTCGCCGCCTGACCTGACCCGGCCCGGCCCGGCCCGGCCGAAGGCCGGTACGACGGTGGTGCACCCCGCCGTACCGGCCACGGCCGCGCGGAGTCAGCCGAACGCGAGCCGTCGGCTCAGCACCTCGTCGGCGAGCCCGTAGGCGACGGCCTCCTCGGCGGTGAACACCTTGTCCCGGTCCATGTCCGCGCGCAGCGTCGCCACGTCGTGACGGGTGTGCCGGGACAGCACCTCCTCCACCTGCGAGCGGGTGCGGACCATCTCCTTCGCCGCGAGGCTGAGGTCGGACACCGTCCCCTGCCGGCCACCGCTGGCCGGCTGGCCGAGCAGCACCCGCGCGTGCTGGAGCACGAACCGCCGCCCGGGGTCTCCGCCGGCCAGCAGCACCGCCGCCGTCGACGCCGCCTGACCGACGCAGAACGTGGAGATCGGCGCCTGCACGAACGTCATCGTGTCGTAGATCGCCATCAGCGAAGTGAACGATCCACCGGGCGAGTTGAGGTAGATCGAGATCTCGCGTTCCGGGCTCTCCGACTCCAGGTGCAGGAGCTGCGCGATGACCACGTTGGCGACCCCGTCGTCGATCTCGGTGCCGAGGAAGATGATCCGCTCGTTCAGCAGCCGGCTGAAGACGTCGTAGGAGCGCTCGCCCTGCGCGGTCCGCTCGATCACGTAGGGAACCGTGTACGACCCCATGTCACAGCCCCATCCGTCGGCGCGACGCGGCCGGGCGGATGTCGGCGACCGACTCCACCACCCGGTCCACGATCCCGTACTCCCTGGCCTGCTCGGCCGTGAACCAGCGGTCCCGGTCGCCGTCGCGCGCGATCGTCTCCTCGCTCTGCCCGGTGTGCTCGGCGGTGATCCGCTCGATGGCCTTCTTGGTGAACTGGAGGTTCTCCGCCTGGATCTCGATGTCGGCGGCGGTGCCGCCGATGCCCGCCGAGGGCTGGTGCATCATGATCCGCGCGTTCGGCAGCGCGAGCCGCTTGCCGGGCGCCCCCACGGTGACCAGGAACTGGCCCATGCTGGCGGCGAACCCCATCACCAGCGTCGAGACGTCGTTCGGGATGAGCCGCATGGTGTCGTAGATGGCGAGCCCCGCGGTGACCGACCCGCCGGGGCTGTTGACGTACAGGCCGATGTCGGTGCGCGGGTCCTCCGCCGACAGCAGGAGCAGCTGCGCGCACACCCGGTTGGCCGACACGTCGTCGACCTGGGTGCCGAGGAGGACGATCCGCTGGGCGAGCAGCTGCGCCGCGAGGTGGTCGTCGAAGCGGCTGGGCGGCGTGCCGCCCTCCTCCGCGCGGGGCGCGAGCGTGGTGAGGGGAGTCATCCGGTCTCCTTGTCGAGGTGCCGAGGTGTCGAGGTGTCGAGGTGTCGGGGCGGGCTTGCCCTCGACTCCACTCTTGACCCCGGGAGACCTCCGGATGCGTTTTCTCTGCCCGCCGCAGATTCGCCACGGGCAGAGGCGACGGCCCGGGCCCGGCCGCGGCCCGGTTCGGGGCCCAACCGGAGCCGGACCCCGACCCGGGCCCGAGCGGGGCGGGCGGGACGGTCAGACCGGCAGGCCCTGCCAGCCGCCGAAGGTGGTGGGCGTCGTGCCCGCGCGGTAGTAGACGCGGCCGTCCGAACCGATCGCGAACACGTGGAGGACACCGCCGCCGTCGACGAGCGCGGCCGGGTAGTCGAGGACGGTGCCGCCGAGGTCCTGCCAGGTGCCGTAGCCGGAGTTCGGGGCGGTCTGGGCGGTGGTGCTCACGCCGCCGCCGCGGTTGCGCTCGAACAGGACGACCCGTCCGCCGGCGGTGGCCGCCGCCGGCTCGCCCACTCCTCCGTCGCCGCCGAGGGGGGCCGGGGACTGGCTCCACTCGCCGCCGGGCCGGGTCTGGTAGCTGACCAGCATCGCCCCGGTGCCGACCTCGCGGTAGGCGAGTTCGATGCGGCCGTCCTGGTCGAGCGCGGCCTTGGGCGGGCTGGCCGGCCGGGCGCCCGGGATCGGGTTCGGGCCGCCGAAGGCGCCGTTCGGAGCGGTCTGCCACCAGCCGAGGATTCCGGTGCGGCTGCTGGCGAACACCTCGATCGCGCCGACGCCGTTGCGGATCGCGGTGACCGGGTCCTGGAGGTCGGTGCCGCCCAGGTCCGTCCACGTGCCCGTCCACACCCCGCCCGGGGTGGTCTGCCGGATGCTGCTGAGGCCGCCCCCGCCGTTCTTGACGAACAGCTCCAGCCGCCCGTCCTGGTGGCCGGCCACCACGGGCACGCCGACCTGGTCCTCGTTGCCGAGCCCGGTGTTGGGGTTGCCGTGGTCGGCCCAGCTGTTCCACCACCAGCCGTTGGGCGTGCCCTGGGGCAGGGAGATGATGTGGTGATCGGTCAGGCGGCGGGCGAAGACCTCCAGCCGGCCGTCGGCGTTGGTGCCCACCGCGATGCCCGGCGCCAGCCGCCCGCCCGGGTCGGCCATCCGCACCGGACCGCCCCAACTGCCGTCCGCCTGACGCCAGTACGTGTAGAGGGCGCCGGCCCGGACGACGAAGACCTGCGGCCGGCCGTCCTGGTTCAGCCCGGCCCAGGAGGTGCCCCGCGACCAGCGGTAGTACATCCGGGAGAACCAGGCGTCGGAGTAGTTCCCCGAGTGGTCGTGGCTCGCGTACTCGGAGACGAACACGCCCTTGGCGCCGGTCGTCGCCGGGTCGAGGTTCACCGGGGAGTCGCTGATGTTGTAGTCCCGGTAGTTCACCTGGATCAGCCCGCCGCCGTACAGCAGGGCCGCCTGGCCGGCGAACTTCGCGGCGGAGACGTGGTCCGAGTGGTCGCCCGAGTAGCGGGTGTCCGGGAGTTCGTCCTGGGCCCGGAGCACGGTCGGCTGGTACGTCACCATCAGCTGCCGCAGCACCTCGACGACGTCCGCCGCCGTGTAGGTCGACGGCCCGGACAGCGGGCTGCCCACCGGGACGACCGTGGTGTCGGTGCCGCCGGCCAGGACGGCGCCGAGCCCGGCGTCGTGCAGGTTGAGGAAGATCAGGTGCACCTGGCGGTCCTTGAGGACGTACCGTTCGACCTGCTTGCCCGCGACGGTCCACGCCTCGACCGTCCAGTGCCCGACCTCGTCGGTCGCCGGGTCGGTGTCGCCGACCCCGGCCATCCGGGAGTAGGCGTTGACGGCGCCCATCTGCCGGTTCCAGGTCCGCAGCGGCTCGCCGGCGGTGTCCCAGCAGACCGTGGCGCACGGGTCGCCGGTCGCGTTGCCCGCGGTGACGAACACCGTGACGGACGGGGTGCCGAGGGCGATCGCGTTGGACAGGTCCGGGTTCATGAACAGGATGTCGTCGTCCTCGTGCGCGACGACCTGCATGAACAGCGGCCCGGAGGCGGCGGCCGGGGCCGCCCCCACGGCCGCCGCCGCGCGGGTCGCGGTCCCCTTGGCCAGGACGGGCGCGGCCAGGGCGGTGAGCGCGACGGAGGTGAGGAGTTGTCGTCGTCCGATTGCCATGTGATTCCCCCCAATTCGAGATCGGCATGTGATCACGCCAGGAGGAGGTTAGCGCATTGCCGGGCGGAAATGCCCGGGGCTGCGTCGGGTGAATTGCCAACGGGGAAAAGTCAATTGACGTGTGATCAAGTCACTTCGTTCACTCCCCGCTCATCGGACGCATTTCCGGAAGAGCCCGTTCCTGCACAGGTGGAATCGGACCAGCGGGCGATAAGACGACAAACCGAATCCAGCTCTGTGCGCCGAGCGGGGGGAGGCTGGTCGCGTGATATGACGGCGTGTCACCAAATCTGCGCCGATCGGCCTGCGGGACGATGAGCCCGCTTCGGCGCCCCACCTGGGGAGCCACGCCCGGACGGCCCTTCAGGAGATGTGCGGCCGCCGGCTCGGAGCGGGAGCCCGACCACTCGCCGTAGGAGTTCCGTTGTATTTGGACCGCTGGTCACTGGACCGGGCCGGCATCACCGATCACACGTTGCGGGAATCCTACGAGTTCTGCCGGCGGATGCTGATCTCGGTGGACGGGCGGACCTACTGGGCGGCGAGCTGCTGCGCGCCGCCGGCGGTGCGCCCGCACCTGTGGGCGGCGTACGCGTTCGGCCGGCACGCCGATCAGCTGGTGGACGGGGGTGACCGGCCGGGCCGGGCCGAGGAGTTCGAACGGTGGGCCGAACACCTCACCGCAGCTCTCGAAGACGGTGACGGCAGCAGCAGCGGTACGGGAGATCCGATCACACGTGCGCTGACACACACGGTGCACAGCCGTGGCATCCGCGTCGAGGACCTGATGGCCTACGTGGACGGCCTGCGGATGGACCTGTCCCCCGCCCACTACCCGACGTTCGCCGAACTCCGGCCCTATCTGCGGGCCGTGGGCGGCGCCCCGGCCCGGATCCTGCTCCGCGTCTTCGAGGATCCTTCACCCGCCGCCGAGCAGGCGATGACCCGGCTCGGGGAGGCCGCGCAGTTCACCGACATCGTGTGCGACATCGCCGAGGACCTGCGGATGGGCCGGCTGTACCTGCCGCTGGAGGACCTGGAGCGCTTCGGGCTGACCCGCGACGACCTCGCCGCGGAGGACAGCAGTGCCGCGGTGCGCGAGCTGCTGCGCTTCGAGGTCTCACGGGCACGAGAGCTGTGGGAGGAGGGCCTCGACGTCCTCGACCTGGTGCATCCGACCAGCCGTGCGGCCTGGCAGGCCGGAGCCGCGTTGCTGCGCGCGCCCCTGGACCGGGTCGAGCGTCGCGGCAACCAGGCGGTGGGCGCCAAGGACTGGACCACGGCACCACGCACCGCGGCGATCCTGGTGCGCAGCCTGCTGCACCCGCCGGTCGGCGCCGCAGTTCCGGCACGCCCGTGAGCGCCCACGAGGTCACACTCCCCACCCAGCCCGCACCCACCCAACCCGTACCCACCCAACCGGCACCCTCGCCGCCGCAGGCGCCGGGCCCCCTGTCGCGTCCGCCCCTCCTGCACCGGCTGGGCGTGTTCTCGGCGCGCCGGCGGGGGCTGGTCTGCGGTGTCTGGCTGCTGGCGGTCGCCGCGTCGATCGGGCTGCTGCCGCACTTCCTGTACTCGCTGCGCGCCCCTGTCGTCCGCGTCGACGGATCGGAGTCGGTGCGGGCGGACGGGTTGGCCGCCAGAGGCTTTCCGCTGCTGGGATCCGAGCAGCTCCTGCTGGTGTTCCACTCCGAGCAGCTCGATGCCACCGATCCCCGTTACGCCGACACGGTCGCGTGGACCGCGGCCGCGCTGCGGCACCAGCACGGCGTCCGGGCCGTGGCCGTGCTCCCGACCGCCGAGCAGGCGGCCGCCTCGCCCCCCGCGGACGATGTCGGCGCGCTGATGGCCGCCCTCTCACGGCTGCGCCACGATCCTCACAACGCCTACGCCTTGGTCGGGCTCGGCGGTGACGAGAGCAGACGCCAGGAGCGGATCGGCGCCCAGCAGGCCCAGGTGGGGCGGGTGGCGCAGCACTTCAGCGACGGCGCGGTCAGCGCCGCCCTGGTCGGCAGGACGCCGGTCAACGACGACCTGCGCTCCGTCGAACTCGCCGATCTGCGCGATGTCGAGGGCGTCGCCGTGATCCTGGCCCTGGTGGTGCTGCTGCTGGGCCTGGGCACGGTGGGCGCGGCCCTGGTCCCGGTGGTGCTGGCCGGCGCCGCCATCGCGCTCACCTTCGGTCTGATCGCCGCGGTGGGGCTGATCGACCCGACGCTGCGTCCCGACACCCTGCTGGTGACCGTGGTGACGGTGGTGGGGCTCGGCATCGGCATCGACTACGCGCTGTTCGTCGTCGTCCGCTTCCAGGAGGAGATCGCCGCCGGCGCCCCACCGGAACAGGCCGCCGGCCGGGCGCTGGCCACCAGCGGCCGGACGGTCTGCTACTCCGGCGCGGTGGTGGCGGCCGCCGCGACGAGCATGCTGCTGCTGCCTTCCCGGGTCTTCCGCGACCTCACCGCCGGGACCTGCACCGTGACGGCCGTGGTCCTGGCCGCGACGCTGACCCTGCTGCCCGCCGCCCTCGCCGGGGCCGTCCCCTGGCTGGGGCGCGGCGCGCTGCCCGGCCACCGTCCGGCCCGCCAGGACGTCGGCGATGCGGAGGGGCAGCCGTGGGCCCGCTGGGCGCGGCGCCTGATGCGGCGTCCGGTGCCCTACCTGCTGGTCGGCCTCGCCCTGCTCGGCGCTGCCGCGGCCCCGGCCCTGGGCCTGAGCCTGGGCGTCGACTTCGGACGCCACGCACTGGCCGGCACCCCCTCCGGCGCGGCTCTGGCGGTCCTGGAGAGCGACGCGCTCGCCGGAGCGGCGGGCCAGGTGACGGTCATGGTCCCGCACACCGCCGCCGGGCCCGCCCCCCAGCTGCCGGCGCTCCTGGATGCCTTGCGCGCGCAACCGCAGGCGGCCGTCGTCCAGGCCGTCGACAACGGCCGCGACCTCACCATGGTGGTCGTCGTCCCGGCCGTCGCCCCGGACTCTCCGGCGGGCGTCGAACTGGTGCGTCGCATCAGGGAGTTGACCGAGCCGCTGCGCCAGTCGGGCACCCCGGTCGCGGTCGGCGGGTTCGGCGCGCTGCTGCTGGACATCACGCGGGAGGTGTCCGCGACGGTGTGGTGGGTGATCGGCTCCGCGCTGGCGCTGTCCCTGTGCTACCTGGTCTTCGTGTTCCGCAGCCTGCTGTTGCCACTGAAGGCCGTGGCGATGAACCTCCTGGCCACCGGGGCGAGTTACGGCCTGACGGTGGCGGTGTTCCAGCACGGCTGGGCCCAGGGCGTGCTCGGGTTCACCTCGACGGGCAGCGTGCAGGCGTATCTGCCGGTGATCGTCTTCGCCGTCCTGTTCGGACTGTCCATGGACTACGAGGTGTTCCTGGTGCGCCGGATCCGGGAGGAGTACCTGGCCACCGGTGACAACACCCGTGCCGTGGCACTGGGGCTGCAGCGCACCGCGCGCCCGATCACCACCGCCGCGCTGGTGATGGTGCTGCTGTTCGCCGGCCTGCTCGCCGACCGGGTGCTGGAGATCAAGGAGATCGGCTTCGCACTCGCCGTGGCCGTCGCGCTCGACGCCACCGTCGTCCGCCTGCTGCTGGTGCCCACCGTCATGCGCCTGCTGGGGGAATGGAACTGGTGGCTTCCGGCTCCTCCGATCCGGTTCCGCACCCGCGCGTCGCGCAGGGATGACGGCGCATCCAAGCAAGGCCTGTAAGTATGCGAACGACAATTGCCCCGCACTTCCCTCGAACCAGGAGACAGCATGCGCACCGGTCGATATGTGCTGGCCCTCTCCGCGGCCGCCGTGGCGATCACCGTGGCCGGCCTGACCGCACCGCCCGGCACCTTCGACTCCCACGCCTCGGCGCAGGCCCGCGCCGCGGCTGCCGCCGCCGAGCAGGACGTCGCACTGTCCAACGGCCAGGCCGACGTCCAGCTCACCGGTCGCGCGAACCTGACGCTGGACCAGGCCGGCATCCAGGAGAACCAGAAGGGCGGGGACACCACGGGGCTCGTCGACGACGAGACCCACTGCTCCGGCGCCGGCGGCACCGCGAACCTGATGCCCGACGGCTCCCTCACCGGCACCGTCAGCTGCCAGGACGACGTCGTCTTCACCCCCACCGACGAGGCCGGCGCGGACAACGGGACCACCGGCCAGCAGGTGGAGGTGACCCAGATGACCGAGAACCTGGCCACCGGCGAGGTCGACGTGATGCTCGACGGCAAGAAGGTCCCCCTGCTCACCTGCCCCGACCGCTCCTCCGACGTCACCGTCAGCGGATCGAGCGCGCAGACCGACGACGTGGGATGCGACGTCACGCCCGGCGCCGCCGACACCTTCAACAAGAAGTTCGGGGTGAGCGTCTTCGAGCCGGGCGACGAGATCGCCCACGGCACCGGCAGCGCCACCGCGAAGACCACCACCAAGTGATCCGCACTCCCGACCCGGAAAGGCCTCCCCCATGACCGACCAGAGCACGGCCGACGACTCCCCCCGCCACACCGCTCCCGGCCACGACTGCGCCGCGCCACTCTGATCACCGCCGCCTTCACCGCCGCGGCCGTGGTCGCAGCCCTGACCTGGGGACGGCAGACCTCCGCCCAGGCGGCGGACGTCCCCATCGCCTACACCTACGACATCGACAACAGCCTCATCTTCAAGATCAACACCAAGGATCGCAGCCTGGTCGGCGGACCGATCCACACGGGCAAGCGCGGCACGGACCTCGCCGTGACCAGGGACGGCAAGTACGCCGTGGTGTTCCTCTTCGTGGACGACACGGTCGTCCGCTACGACGTGAAGACCGGCAAGCAGGCCGGGGACCCGCTCAAGGTCGGCAAGGTCAGGGGGATGGCGATCAGTCCCGACGACAGCACCCTCTACGCCGCCGGCTTCAGCAACCAGATCACCCGGATCGACCTCAACGCCTGGACGGTGGGCACCCCGATCGGCGGGCTCGCCAGTACCGGGGACATGCGGCTGGCCATCAGCCCGGACGGCAACCGGCTCTACCTGACCCACACGTTCCGCCACCTGATCGACACCTTCGACACCAAGACCGGCGCCAAGGTCACGCAGCCGGTCGACCTCAAGGACGACCTCGGCCGCCCGGTGGTCAGTCCGGACGGCAAGTACCTCTACGTCCCCATGACCCGCGCGGGCTCGGTGCTGGTCCTCGACGCCGCGACCGACCAGCCCGTCGGCAAGCCCATCAGCGCCTGCGACCCGATCGGCTTCCCCAAGAGCGAAGCCATGGTGGGCATCAGCATCCGCTGAGCCCCCAGCCCGCCAACGCGCGCGCGATCGGGAGCGGTGGCCGCCCGGACGACGAGATCGCCCACGGCACCGGCAGCGTTCCTTCTCACGGCCAGGCCCCGCAGGTCGGCCCCGGCTTCCCTCCGGAACGCGCGGCGCCGACCCGGCCGGGTCGGCGCCAGCACCCGGCGGCGCCCAGCGGCGGTCAGCCGAGCGAGTCCACCAGTTCGGCGATCGCCGTCAGCGGCTGGTGGGCCGCGAGTTCGGCGGCCAGGTCGGCGGCGTTGGCACGGTAGGCCGGGTCGGCCAGGACCCGGTCGACGGCCTCGCGCAGCTCCGGTTCACCCGGGCGCCCGGTGCGCAGGTCGATGCCGACACCGCGCCAGGCCACCCGGGCGGCCACCTCGGGCTTGTCCTCGCTGCCGCCCGCGACCACCAGCGGCACCCCGAAGGCCAGCGCGGTGTGGACACCGCCGTAGCCGCCGTTGCTGATCAACACGTCGGCGTGCGGCAGGAGCCGGTCGAACGGCAGGTAGCCGGCGGCCCGCACGTTGTCCGGCAGGCCGCCGAGCGCCTGCGCCAGCAGCTCGGGCCCGTCCGGGCGGACCGTGGCCGCGACCACCAGCAGGTCGGGACGGTCGGCCAGCGCCCGCACCGCGGGGACCAGCAGCTCGGTCAGGTCGTCATTGGCCAAGGTGCCCTGGGTGACCACCACGACCGGACGGTTAGAGGCCAACTCAGGCCACCACTGCGGCAGTTCCACCTCGATCCGGCTCTGCGGCGCCAGCGCGCCGATGTAGCGCAGCGAGGCCGGCGCGTCACTGCGCGGGTACTCGAACCCCGGGACGGTCAGCTGCAGGTAGTGGTCGGGCCCGGTGACGGCGGCGTTCGCCCGGGGCCCCGGCGGCAGTTCGGCCCCGACTCCGGCGAAGACCTCGGCCGCGTACTGCCGCAGCGGCTCGCCGCGCAGTGCCGCCTCGGCGTTCAACTCCCGGTTGCGGGCCAGCCCTTCCGGTCCCGCCTGGGGCGCCAGCGCAAGCCCGAAGGGCGCGGTGTCGACACTCTGCAGCATCGGCGGGGACACCCCGATGCCCACCACGGCCGGCCGCTCGCCGCGCGGATGGGCCAGCGCCAGAGCCACCGCGCCGTGGAAGAAGCAGTCACCGAGCACGACCGTGGCCGGGAACTCCGCCAGCAGCGCGCGCAGCGCCCGGTACTGCGCGGGCACCGGGTCGATGAAGATGTTCCGGGCATCGAAGGCCAACCGCTGCGGCCCGGGCGGCAGTTCGGACCGACCCGGGAAGGAGTCGTTGATCCGGCGGTCGTCGAAATCCGCCTCCGGCGGCAGGGCGACGAAGCGCGCCCCGGTCTCCTCGGCGGCCCCGGCGAACCGCGCCCCGCCGAGGAAGACCACCTCGTGCCCGCGCGCCACCAGGTCTGCGGTGATCGCCAGCAGCGGCGCGGTGTGCCCGTGCGCGGGCATGGCGGCAGTGATGATCCTGGACATGTGAAGCCCCCCATAGTTGTTCCTCGGCCGGTCCGTGCGCACCCCGTGGTCCTCCCCGTGCACCCGGCCCACAGCGCAGGCTAGCCCACCACGCCGCGTCCACCCGACACCGACACCGACACCGACACCGGCGGCGGGGCGGCGGGGCCAGGCGGGACGGGCGAGGCCGCCCGTCCCGCTGGATCGTCAGGTCGTCAGGTCGTCAGGAGACCACGTCGGCCGGGCAGAGCCGCTGGGTGCCCGGGCGTCCGCGCACGGTGGCGTCCACGCAGCCGCCCGGCAGGCCGTCGTGGACGGTGCTGCCGAAGTTGGCGGTGACGGTCAGCGTGCCGTCGCCGAAGACGGTCCGCTGCACCAGGTGGTCGCCGGTCAGCCAACGGAAGGAGGTCAGCTGCCGGGTGCCGGCCGCCTGGTGCAGCGGCGCGAAGTACTGCTGCAGGGCGGCCAGTTCCCGCTGGTTCTGCCCGTCGCGCGGGTCCTTGTCGCTGAGCACGAAGTTGAGCGGGGTGTTGTCGAGCATCGCCAGCAGCGCACGCGTGGTCTTCTGCTCCGGCAGTTTACTGAAGGGCAGTTCCCAGCGTTCGACGTTGACCAGCGACCCGTGCAGCGCCGTCTCGTACAGCGGCACCCGGTACCGCGGGTCGTACATCGCCTTCAGGGCGGCGGCCACCCTGGCCTGGTGCTCGGGCTTGAAGTCCGTGGTCCGCACCGGCTTGAAGAAGGTGGCGGCGGCCTGTTCCGGAGCGTAGCCGCCCCAGGCGCCGTCGTCCTTGGGGTCCTGCGGCCCGTTGTCGAAGTGCCCGGACTCCATCGCCCACAGCCGCCCGTCCACCGGGGTGCCCGAGCCGTGGTCGAAGGCCAGCACCTGGTTGGCCCAGGAGCCTGCGGACTCCGAGCCCAGGACCAGCGGGGCGGGCCGGCCCGTGGACGCGTCGTACGAGCCGTCCGTCAGGCGCCGCATCCGGGCGAGCCGGTTGGCACGGTCCTCGTCCATGGTCATCGCGTGGCCGGGGTCGAAGTCCCGGAAGAGCTCGCCCGCCGCGTCCACGTCGAGGAAGTAGCTGTCGGCCCCGTTGGCGACCAGCGAGCGGGTGCGGTCCGCCAGGTAGTGCTGCTGCGGCTCGGCCTGCTCGAACGCCTGCGAGCTGAGGTAGCAGCCCTTCTTGTGGAAGCCGGGTTGCGGCGTCCCGTCGGCCCTGAGGACGCAGAACCGGGGGTAGACGTCGTCCGGCCAGACGGAGTTGGGGGAGGAATCGTCCGTCTTCTGCTGGCCGTTGGCGAAGGAGTCGTACGGTCCGACCAGGTAGCCGGCGGCCTCGGCGGCCTTGACGTCCTCGCTCGTCATCGGGGAGTCGTCGGAGTCGTAGCCGAGCCAGAGCCGGGAGACGCCCAGTTCCTTGAGCCGGTCGAGGTAGGCGGGCCGGCGGGCGCCGCCCCAGGCGTAGGCGTGGAAGGCGCCGAGCAGCTTCGCGGTCTGCGGGTTCTGCTTGATCTTCTCGCTCAGGCTGCCCAACTGCCCTTGCTCCGCAAGCCAGTTGCGGTAGTCCACGGCCGGGGCCACCGGGGAGCCGTCGGTGAGGGAGAAGGCCACGGTGTACGTGCCGGTGCCGTTCCCGGCGGCGAACCCGTGCTCGGCCGTGGCCCGCAGCCGCCCGTCCTGGGAGGCGAACGTCAGCGACGTGCCGATGTCGGTGGGGACGATGTAGCTGACGCCGGTCCGGCCGGAGCGGAGCGTGTAGCCCCACATCGGCATGGACAGCTGCGAGCTCAGCTCCTGCTCCTCGCCGACCAGCGCCCCGTCGGAGGAGTTCCAGAACGGGTCGTCAACGGGAAGGGACAGCCCCTCGCCGCGCGGGAGTTGGACCTCGGCGGCGGCCGGGTCGGTGGCGGTCACCGGCCACCGCACCGAGGTGTCGCCGCCGCTCCCGGTGGGGGCGGTCCCGGTGAGGGCGGTCCCGGTGAGGGTGACCAGCAACCGGCCGTGATCGGCGCGGACTTCGGCCCGCAGACCCTTCTCCGGGTACGACCAGGCCGCGCCGCTCGCCGTCCTGACCGGGTCGCTCGCCCTGCCCAGCCCCTGGTCGGCCGGAGCGGACAGCAGGACCACCCGCCCGTCCTCGGTCCGGGCCTCGGCCCGCAGCGTGGCCGCGTCGATGGTGGCGGTGCCGCCGCGTACCGGCACGTCGACGCGCCCGTCACGGACCCGCACCCGCATCTGCGAGGCGGAGCTGCCGGTGGCGCTGGCGCTCGCCACGGTTCCGGACACCAGCGCGGTGGCCACGGCGAGGACGAGAACGGCGCGCGGAACGTGCCGGCGGGCGGGGCCCGCAAGGGATGACGTATGAGTACCGGTGTGCATGACACAGTGATACGGAGGACTCCTAAGAAGTCCTTAAGAAGCGACCATTGACCACCGGTCATGCTGACGGCACCCGGGCTTGGACGTGCTGGTCCGGCGGTCCGGCAGAGCGCCCGGCGGGGTGAGGGGCGCCGTCAACGCCTCCGCAGATCGAGCGAGACGACGGTCAGCCGGCGCAGTTCCTCCGGTGCGTCCGGGTGCTTCCCGTCGGTGATCTCGGAAAGGGTGCCGAACGAACCGGGGTAGACCATGACGGAAAGGCCTTCCTGGGCAAGACACGCGAATATCGCGGACTCCTCCAGAAAGTACTGTGCGGACATTTCGACCCGCCTCTCCAGGTCGGCCTCGGCGAGTTGGCCGGAATACCTGGCGTGAAAGCGCCGCCCGAACGCATCGACGGACTCCCGGAAGTTCCGGTCGGCCCGGCGGTAGTCGGCGAGGCTTCGATGGTGCTTTGCGTAGGAATCCCACCGCTGCACTTCGGAGCAGCGCAGGAACGTGAATTCGGTCCGCTCGCGTTCGGCCTCGAACAGGGCCCGGGTGTCGGCGATGAAGCGGTCGCCCAGGGCCAGCGCCCGGGAGAGCGCCTCGTCCTCCGGCAGTCCCTGGGTGGACGCCAGGGTGATCCGGTGGATGCTGTCCCCGACCAGCACCGTGCAGCGGGGGAACCGCCCGGCTATCCAGCGGAGCATCGCGGCGAGTTTTCCCGGAGCGAAGTTGCCGTTCTCCAGGCTGACGCCGAGGAAGCACTGGCCCCGATCCGCCAGTCCGGCCCGCCGGGCCGGAGGGGAGACCAAGTCAACACTCGCCTTGTAGGAGGTTTTCGGCCGATTCTCGGAGATTCCTGATATGCCGACAGAAGTCTGTTCGTAAGGAGGCACGCGAAAACCCCTCCGGGCCATCGAACGGGTGAGCGATGATCGGTACGGGATCGAAGTTAGGTTTCGCCCGATCAACCGTCAAATTGCTTCAACTCGCCCACAGCAGGGTGGCCGGGCCCGGAGTGGACCGTGACTCCATCAGCCCGATGGCTTGAGGCCTCATGAGTCCGACGGTGTGTGCTCGCCCGAGTCTGTTCAGTGTTCGGCGGCGCTGCGGAACTGCAGGGCGATCGCCGCGGCCTGGTGAATGTCCGTGATGCCGAGGACCGCGACGGAGCCCACCGTCGAGGCGTCGCCCCAGCGGCACACCACAGCTCCTCTGCCGATCTGGTGCCCGCACTGCATGGCTCCGCCGAGCGGGCCGGCGTCGACGTCCTGGGGGTCTTCGATCTTCGCGCCCGCGCAGAAGTTGGTCAGGCCCCAGGAGAGGGAGTGCGTGGCGTTTTCCCGGGCGAGCTTGGGATCCCACTGCGTAGTGGAGGCGTTGAAGACGAGGCTCGGCCGGGTGCCGTCCGGCGTGTCCGTATAGAACCAGTAGCGCTCGGGGGTCGCGCCCGGCACCCGGGCCGACAGGCCGACTGCGGCCTCACCGGTGATCAGGTGGTAGCCGGCGACGGTTGCCGGAGCGTCGATGGTGCGCCCGGCCGGGCCTGACCGGGCCGCAGGGCCGTAAGAGGAGTCCGAACCCACCTCTACGACCACTGCGATCACCCCGGCGCCGACGAGGAGGAGAGTCGCCACAATGCTGACGCTCCTGCGCCTTCTCCGCACCGCGGCGACGCGGGGCGCCTCTTCGAGGGTGCGGGCGACGGGGTTTCGCCAGGTGCCGGTGAACCGCCAGGCGAGAAGGACAGCGATCAGAGCGGGTATACCCCACGTCCCCATGGACTGTCCGATTTGGTACGCATGCGAATGCGTGTCAACAGCGAGAAGCACGTGGCGCATCGTAGCGGGCCCACTCAGCCTCGGGAGCAGGCGGCTGCCCTCCGTCCGTGGACGGACAAGCAGGCTGTCCGCCTGCTCCGGGGGCTCGGACTCCTCACCTCCGAGCGATCCTCGGAGCCCGGTGGTCCTCCGGGCGTCCTGACTCCTCGCCGCCGAGGGTTCCGATCCGTCGGCTCGGCGCGGCACGACGCGGGTTGATCCAACTCTGGATCACTGACTGGCAGTTGGTGGTTTCGGCGAAATGCTCAGACGGTCCTCAAATCCGACCGGAAGGTCTTGCCCCGCTGCGCTGGATGAGTGACGGTATGTCCCGGCTTCGTTTACAGAACGCAACCTGAGTCGCCCGGATGGCGGCGTGTCGTGGGGGAGATCAGCGTGGCCGAAGACGCCGACTACATCATTCCGCCGCCGGCGGGCCCGGGCGGTGGTGGCCCGTCAGGCGCTGGGGCGGCCCGTCCTGCTGGGCCGCCTTCGGCATCCGGCGCGGCGCCGTCGCCGCAGTCGCAGCCTCAGTCGCAGCCGCCGGTTCCGCAGCACGCGCCGACGGCAGGCCCGGTCAGGCCCCGGCTCGCTCGGGTACCGCGCCACTGGCAGCTGATCGTGGCCGCGGTCGTGCCCTGCCTCGTCCTGGCCGGCATCGGGTGGTGGCTCTGGCCGCAGCAGCCGACGAGCCTGCCGCCGCACGTGGCCGCGGGTACGGTCCAAGCGGACCTCGTGAGCCCTGACAGCGTCAGCCGGCTGGCCGGGACGACGCTGGTCGCCGGCCCGCAGTCGGACCGGCCGCACGCCCCGCTCGCCGTGTCGCCGTCGGAATGCGCCGTCGCGGCGGGACCGACGACCCAGTCGGTCTACGGACAGGCGTGGACCGCGTTCCTGTCGGCGACCTACCAGGACGCAGGGGCCACGGGCGCCTACACCGTGAACCAGGTCATCGGCGTGTTCCCGGACAGCGAGAAGACCGGCGCGGCCTTCCAGGCGCTCACCGACGGTCTCACCAAGTGCCCGTCCTCGACGGTCACCGACCAGGCAGGTCGTACCGCGAAGTGGGCCTACACGGCCCACCCTCCCACCGAGGTCGCCGTGGCGTGGACGGCGGCGCAGGACGGCGCACAGGACGGCGGCGCGCAGTGGGCCTGCCACCACCAGGCGCGGGTGAAGGGCACGAGTCTGGTCCAGGTCGCCGTCTGCCAGGCGGGCGACGGCCAGCCGACCACCGCGAAGCTCGCCGACGAGCTCACCGGGAAGGTGAGCGGATGACCGCGTCCCCGTACGGGCCGGCCGCTCGCCGCCGGCGAACCGTACGGACGGCCATACGGCGCGTCGTTCTCCTGGTGCTGGCGGCCGTGCTGGTGCCGGTCGTCGGCGCGGGAGCGCCCGCGTTCGCGGCCACCGGCGCTGCGGCCGTCGCGGCCCAGTCGGGCGGCGTCGCTCTCCTGGTGCCGTCCGGGGACGTCGCGGCCGCCTCGGCGGACCTCATCCGGGAGATCGAGGACTTCAACCGGCAGGAAGCGGAGATCGCGCAACAGGGCAAGGCCGTGGTCGCCGAGGCGGAGCAGATCACCAAGGATGCCGCCGCCCTGCGCAACGACACCGCGGCGTTCGAGAGCAAGGCCGCTGCCGCGAAGCAGAAGGCCGGCAGCTTCGGAACGCGCGCGGCGGCCCTGGCCTCCAGGATCGATGCCCACAACAACAAGCCGCACACCTTCCAACTGCCCGCGCAGGCCGCCGCGTCCAGCGCGTACGACGCCGAGGCGAGCGAACTGAGGGCCGAACAGGCCCAGCTCCAGGCCGAGAAGGGCAGCCTTGAGAGCGAGCAGTCCCAGCTCGGGCAGGAGGAGTCCAAGCTCAGTTCCAGGCAGTCCCAACTCGCCACCGCCGCCAAGGCCCAGGAGGCGAAGGCCAAGGCGCTCCAGGCCAAGGAGCAGCAGCTCCAGCCCCGGGCCCAGCAGTTGCTCCAGCAGATGGCCCAGGCCACCCAGAGCCTCGCCGACAATCCACCGGACCCGGCGGCGGCGATGGACCAGGGCGGTGACGCGGCCGCCCCTCCGCAGCACCGCGCTCACGCCCCGTCCCAGAACCAGAGTCAGAGCCAAAGTCAGAGCCAGAGCAAATCCCAGAGCCGGAGGCGGGGGGCCGACACCGTCGACACTGCCGACACCGCTGACACCGCCGGCACCGCCGACAGCCCGTACCAGCAGCCGCGCACCTCCGCCCTGAAGGCCTACGCGAAACAGGCCGGCAGCACCGTCGACATGCGCCCGGGCACGGCGTACCTGCTGCCCGAAGCCGTCGGGCAGCTTCCCGCCGCACAGGCAGCGCAGCTCGGCAGCCCGTCCATCGCCTACGACGGGCTGGTCCGCAAACCCGACGGGACCTACACGGCCCTCCAGGTGCAGATGCCGGGGGCTGCCACGGCCCCCGCCCTGGAGGTCTTCAGAACCGCCATGGACCGCCGCGGCCGGCTCGTCGCGTACAAGGCCGGCGTGAAGCTCGTCATCGACGAGATCAAGTCCGTCCAGCCGGCGCCGGAGCCCCCGGCGACCGGCCCCGGGAGCCCGTCGCCCTCTCCTTCCGGCAAGGCCGCCTGCCTGACCCGGCCCCGGGGGAGGGCGAGCGGCGGCGGATGGATCCTCAACACCGAGCAGCCCGTGCCCAGTCGCAACCGGACCGCGGGCCCGAGCCCCTCCGGTTCCCGGGCCCCCGCGCCGGCCACCAGGGCCGGCAAGGCGGAGGCCTGCCTGACGAACCCCCTGGTCAAGGGGGACGAGGCCGACGGCGACATCACGGGCTGGGAGGACGCGAACGCGCAGTCTCCCGGTGGCGGCCTCGCCCGCTGCCATCTGATCGCCAACGTCCTCGGGGGAAGGGGCAGTCACAAGGAGGACTGGATCAACCTCGTCCCGTGCTACCAGCTCGGGATGAACATCAAGGGGATCAGCATGAGGATGTTCGAGGCCAGGGTCCAGAAGGAGGTGAACGCGCTGTCCGCGGACGGGGACGCCGCCGTGTACTACGTGGTGACGCCCCTCTACCGGGACGACAGCAGCACCATCCCGTGGGGCGCGAGCATGAGTGCGACGGTCCAGCTGCCCGACGGCGCGTCATGGCCCGTCTTCAACGAGCAGACCCTCCTGAACGTCCCCTGGGACGGCGGGCCCGGTCTGGGGAACTGAGACCGGGCAACCGGGGACCCGGGACCGGTACGGCTTGGAGGCCGGCATGACCCGCACCACCCCGCCGAGGCCGGATGACATCGTGGCGGCCTTCCCACGGCTGGCCCCGCTGGCCCGGACGGCGACCCGGCTGCACCCGCGGCCCGGATCGCCGTCCCTGCGGGAGAGCTCGGTCGGAGGTCCGCTGCTGTGGCCCGCCGCCGAGCCGTGGCCGCACTGCGAGGGCACGCACCGGGTGCCGGCCGTGCTGCCGGCGACCTCCCCGGCGGATGTCCGGCTGTTGCGCGAGATCCGGGCGGCCGCCCGGAGCCGGCCAGGGGGCGGCCGCTCCTACACCCCGCAGGAGCGCGCCGTGCTGGATCGGGCCGGCGCCGGCCGCCCGTGCCCGCAGGGGCCGGTCGCGATGCTGGCCGTGGCCCAGCTGTACGTCCGCGAGGTGCCCGACCTGCGTCCGCCCGAAGGCGCGGACCTGCTCCAGGTTCTGTGGTGTCCCTTCGACCATCCCTTCGACCACCCATTCGAGCACCCATTCGACTACTCCTGGGAGAGCATGCCGAGGACCGAGCTGTTCTGGCGGTCCGCCACCGCGGTCGGCGAGGTCCTCACCGCGCCTCCGCAGCCGCCCGCGATCCAGTACGAGGACTACCTGCCGCAGCCGTGCCTGGTCTCCCCCGAGCAGGTCACCGAGTACCCCCTGGCGGTGGAGCTCGACCCGGACCTGCGCGCGCAGGTCCGGGCGTGGAGCGCCCGGCGGAAGACCGGTGCCAAGCCGGGCAGCGCCTACGACGGGGCGGAGGACGGGTACTACGACTGGGAGTTGTCCGTCGCCCCCGGTTGGAAGGCCGGCGGCTGGGCTCCCTGGAGCTTCACCGATCCCGCTCCGCAGTACTGCCGCGCCTGCGGTTGCCGGATGGACCCGATGCTGACCATCGCCACGAAGGAGTGGCGCGCGGACGTCCGCAGCTGGATCCCGTACGAGGACCGGGCCGGCGCGACCCGGGACGGTGCGACCCGGGACGCCGTCCGCCCCGACCCGGCGGCACCGACCATGATCACCGTCGGCGACGGGTACAACCAGCAGATCTACGCGTGCCCGGCGGCCCCGGAGCACCCGCACGCCGCACTGCTGCAGTAGCCGACCGGAGCCGCCGTGCTGCGCCCGGGCCGACGCCCCGTTACCCGAACGGAGTATGCCGGGCCCGGCAACTCGGCCGCCCCACCGCGGGCGACGGGCGGCGGGAGGCGGCCGCGCCGGTGCGTGAACGTCGAGCGGCTGGTGGGGCGGTCCCGGACGCGGATCGGCAGAATCGGGGTGTGGGGGCGGCCCCGGCTGCGCCGCAGGCGGCTACGTGAGAGGACCATGCCATGCCCGACTTCCACCCGAAGCACGATCATCTGATCGTCAAGCCGATCGGGGTTTCGACCCCGCAGGACCCGGAGACGTGGACGGGCGAGGTGGTGGCGGTGGGGCCCGGCCGGCAGTTGGGGAGCGGCAAGCCGCACCCGGTGGACGTCAAGGTCGGCGAGAAGATCCTCTTCAACAGGCTCTCCGGATCGGAGATCCGGGTGGAGGGCGAGGAGTACGTCGAGCTTCCCGAGGACGAGATCCTCGCGCTCTCCGCTGAGTAGTCCCGACAGCCCCAAGCACCCGAGCACCTGTGCCCCCGAGACCCCCTTGGAGATTCCCACCATGACCGAGCAGGCACCGGCCCGGATCGGCGTCACCGGATTGGCCGTGATGGGCCGCAACCTGGCCAGGAACTTCGCCCGCCACGGCTATCGGGTGGCCGTGCACAACCGCACGCAGGCGCGGACCACGGCGCTGCTGGAGGAGTTCGGGCACGAGGGCGAGTTCGTGGCCGCCGAGACCACGGAGAAGTTCGTCGCGGCCCTGGAACGCCCCCGCCTGATCGTGATCATGGTCAAGGCCGGGGCGCCGACCGACGCGGTCATCGACGAGCTGGTGCCGCTGCTCGACGAGGGCGACGTGGTGGTGGACGGCGGGAACGCGCACTTCCTCGACACCAGGAGGCGGGAGGCGGCCCTGCGCGGACGCGGCCTGCACTTCGTGGGCAGCGGCATCTCCGGCGGTGAGCAGGGCGCCCTGGAGGGGCCGAGCATCATGCCCGGCGGCACCCCGGAGGCCTACCGGGTCCTGGGACCGCTGCTGGAGGACATCGCGGCCAAGGTCGACGGCAAGCCCTGCTGCACCCACGTCGGGCCGGACGGCGCCGGCCACTTCGTCAAGATGGTCCACAACGGCATCGAGTACGCCGACATGCAGCTCATCGCCGAGGCGTACGACCTGCTGCGGCACGGAGCCGGACTGCAACCCGACGCGATCGCCGAGGTCTTCCGGACCTGGAACGGCGGACGCCTGGAGTCCTACCTGATCGAGATCACCGCCGAGATCCTCGCCCACACCGATGCGGCGACCGGGAAGCCCTTCGTCGACGTCGTGCTGGACCAGGCCGAGCAGAAGGGCACCGGCCGCTGGACCGTCCAGAGCGCGCTGGAGCTCGGCGTGCCCGTCAGCGGGATCGCCGAGGCCGTCTTCGCCCGGGCGCTGTCCGGCAGCGTGCCGCTCCGGCAGGCCGGCCGGGGGCTGCCCGGCCCCACCGAGACCTGGCTCGACAGCGCGGCGTCGGACCGGTTCGCCGACGACGTCGAGCAGGCGCTGTACGCCTCCAAGATGGTGGCCTACGCCCAGGGCTTCAACCAGATCCAGGCCGGCAGCGCGGAGTACTCCTGGCAGATCGACCCCGGTGAGATGGCCGCGATCTGGCGCGGCGGCTGCATCATCAGGGCCCGGTTCCTGGACCGGATCAGGGCCGCGTACGAGGCCGACCGGGAGCGCCCCACCCTGCTGACCGACGCGCACTTCCGGGAGGCGCTCGGCTCCGCGCAGTCGGCCTGGCGACGGGTCGTCTCGACGGCGGCCCAACTGGGGGTGCCCGCCCCCGGCTTCGCGACCGCGCTCGCCTACTACGACGGCCTGCGGGCGGAACGCCTCCCGGCCGCGCTGGTGCAGGGCCAGCGGGACTTCTTCGGCGCGCACACCTACCACCGTGTCGACCGGGACGGGACCTTCCACACCCGTTGGGAGCTGGAGAGGCGCCCGGAGGAACAGCGCTGAGACACCTGAGACACCTCAGGCACCCGCAACCACCGTGCGGGAGCGACATACGGACAGACCGGCGCCACAGAAGGTGATTCCGCGGTCACCACGGGTAGGAGCGTGGCGCAAACCCCTACCTCCAGGAGACCCGCATGGCCCAGCAGGCCGACCTCATCCTCCACGGCGGCGAGATCGTCACCGTCGCCGAGAGCGCCGGGAGTACCGAGAGCAGCGAAAGTGGCGCCCGGCCCCCCGAGGCCGTGGCCGTCAAGGACGGCACGATCGTCTTCGTCGGCCCCCGGCAGGAGGCGCTGGACCAGTGGAGCGGCCCGCACACCGTCGTACGGGACCTTGAGGGCCGCGCCCTGCTGCCCGGGTTCGTCGACGCGCACGGGCACCTCGGCGGCATCGGCCTCCAGGCCACCATCGCCAACCTGCTGGCCGCACCGGACGGCGACGTCACCGGGCTCGACTCGCTGAAGGACAAGCTGCGCGCCTGGGCCGGGAGCACGGTGGGCGCGGACTCCGAGTGGATCGTCGGGTTCGGGTACGACGACGCGATGCTCGCCGAGGGCCGCCACCCCACCCGCGAGGACCTCGACGAGGTGTCCACGGACCGCCCGGTGCTCGCCATCCACCAGTCCTTCCACCTCGGCGCGGTGAACAGCCTCGGCCTGGAACGGCTCCGCTACTCGGCCGCCACGCCCGACCCCGAGGGCGGCGTGATCCGGCGGCGCGAACTCGCCGTCCCGCCCGCGCACGGCGAGCCCGACGGGGTCCTGGAGGAGAAGGCGTTCACCCCGGCCTCGGACCTGGCGCTCGCGGGGCTGCCCGAACGGGCGCAGCTGATGCTGTTCATCACCGGCGCGGCCACGGCGGCGAGCTTCGGCTTCACCACCGTCCAGGAGGGCGGCACCACCCTCGCCAACCTCAAGGCGCTGCGGGACACGGCCGCCGCCGTGCCGTTCGCGGTCGACGTGGTCGCGTACGTGAAGGCCGGGGAGGTCATCTCCTCCGCGCTGGACGACCCGATCGGGGTGAGCGACGAGTACCTGGACGGCGTCCGCGCGGCCGGGGTGAAGCTGGTGCTGGACGGTTCGCCGCAGGGCCGCACGGCGTGGCTCACCGCGCCGTACCTGACGCCGCCGGCCGGGCAGCCCGAGGACTACTGCGGGTACCCGGCGGAGCCGGACGACGCGGTGGTGGCCAAGCAGGTCAGCACGGCGGTCGAGCGGGGCTGGCAGGTGCTGGCGCACGTCAACGGCGACGCGGCGATCGACCAGTTCCTCCGGGCGGTCGAGGCGGCCGGGCCGGGCCGGCGGCCGACCGTGGCCATCCACGCGCAGACCGCCCGCGAGGACCAGGTCAAGGCGTTCGCCCGGCTGGGGATCGTGCCGTCCTTCTTCTCCATGCACACCTACTACTGGGGCGACTGGTACCGCAGGACCGTCCTCGGCGAGGAGCGGGCGGCCACCATCTCCCCCGCCCGCTGGGCGCTCGACCGCGGCCTGCGCTACACCTCGCACCACGACGCGCCGGTGGCGTTGCCCGACTCGATCGCCGTGCTGTCCAGCCAGGTGACCCGGCGCACCCGAACCGACGGGGTCGTCCTCGGGCCGGAGCAGCGGGTGTCGGCCCTGGAGGCGGTCCGCGCGATCACCCTCAACGCCGCCCACCAGTACGGCGAGCAGGACCGCAAGGGCAGCATCGAGGTCGGCAAGCTCGCGGACCTGGTGATCCTCAGCGCCAATCCGCTGACGGTCGACCCGGAGGCGATCCGCGACATCGAGGTCGTCGAGACGATCAAGGCGGGAACGACCATCCACCCGCCGGCACCCGCCGCCCGGGCCTCCGCGATCCCGGCCACCGCGCCCACCCCGCAGTGGGGCTGCTGCTGAGCGTCCGGGGCCGGGCCGGGAAGCTCCGAGATCCCCACCCTCCAGTTGGACGGCGGGACGTTCTGAGCGCCCCGCGCGGGTCCAGCTCGCTCTCGTCCAGGTGGTTGCCGCCGTAGAGCACCTCGTAGACCCCGGGAGCGTCCTGCGGGTCGAAGGCGGTGAGCGGGCGGGCGGGCCGGAAGCTGCCGGTGGATCTGCCGATCGGCGGCGCGCCGCGGACCTAACGTTCGGTGCGGCGCCGGACGCAGCGGGACGGGCGCCACAGGAAACCCTCCCGCTACTTCGTCAACTCCGCTTTCCCCGGAAGGACTTCGAGCCCACCCATGTCCAGACTCCGCTCCCGGGTCGCCGCCCTGGCCGCCCTCGCCACGATCGGGTTCGGCGCCCTCACCACGGGTACCGCCGACGCCGCCCAGGCCGCCGCCCCCGCCTCGGCTCCGGCCGCCGTGGCCGCCGCGCTGTCCGAGCCCACCCACATCCCGATGAACAGCCTGCTGAACCGCAACCAGGCCTGGTACTCGCCGAACGGCCACATCATGCTGGCCATGCAGGGCGACGGCAACGTCGTCCTGTACCGCGACACCACCCCGATCTGGGTCGCCAAGGGCGCCATCCCCGACGGCAACATCCTGGTCATGCAGGGCGACGGCAACCTCGTCGTGTACTCCGCCGCCAACACCGCGCTGTGGGCCAGCAACACCGGCGGCAACCCCGGCGCCGAGCTGGCCGTCTACAACGAGGGTGCGATCGCCGTCCAGCTGAACGGCAAGATCCTGTGGACCAGCGCCCAGTCGGCGCCGACCCTGCCCAAGTGCCCGCCGTGGGGCCCGCCCTACCCGGGCCAGGTCACCTGGCCGTGGTGCCCGACCTGGCCCTTCCCGAGCTGACCCCCACCCCGGACGGTCACGCGACCGGCCCGTGCCCCCGCCGCCCGAACGGCGGCAGGGGCACGGGCCGGTGCCCAGGAGGTGCTGGGCGACGAGCCCGCCGACCGGGTGGCCGATGATCACGGGCGGGGTGCCGAAGGACCGCACGACGCGCGCGTAGTGATCCATGAGCACGCCGAACGACTCAGAACTCGCGCAGATCGGCGGGGTGGGGGCTTCGACGGTGCCGTGGGGCTAGTTGCCGCAGGTCAGGTCCTTGGCGGGCAGTCGACCGGTGGTCAGGTAGCGGTTGACGTCGGCGCTCGCGCAGGACGGGCCGGCCACCACCACACCGTGGCCCTCGCCGCCGGCCACCGTGATCATCCGTGCACCGTGCAGCGCCCGCCGCATGCCCTGTGCCATGGCCAATGTCGCCTGCGGGTCCCACTGGTTCTGCACGATCAGCGCGTTGACGTCGTTGTTCACCACGGTGGCCGGCTCGCCGGGCGCCCGCTTCCAGAACGCGCACGGCTGGATGTTGGCGCCCAGGTCGCCGGCCAGCGGGTAGCGGGCCTTGTCCCGGATCGCGTCCCGGCGGTACTGCTCGGGGTCGCGCGGCCAGTCGCGGGTGTCGCCGCAGAAGACGGCCCACACGACGGCGGCCCGGTTGTTCTCCGGGTCGACCGCGTCGGCGGCCCGCGCGCCCGCGCCCTCGTCGGTGGACCGGACCGGGGCGGCGTCGGACACCGCCGCGCCGGTCGCCCCGGCCGAAGCGGCCGAAGCGGCCGGCCCGCCCGCGGCTGCGGCCTTGAGCGCGACGATCCAGGGCGTGACGGCCTCGACGCGGACGAACTCGGCGTACCTGGACCGGATGGCGTCGCCGCTGAGCGCCCCGCCCTCCACCGGAACGGGCGTGCGGTCGGCGTGGGCGATCAGGTCCCAGTACGCCTTCCGGACCTCCGCCGCAGTCGCGCCCAGCCCGTACGCGGTGTTGCGGGCGGCGGCCCACTCGGTCCACCGGGTGAAGGCGAGTTCGGCCCCCGCCGACCACCCCCGGAACATCCCCTGCCACGCGAGCGCCGGATCGAGCGCGCTGTCGAGCACGAACCGGTCCGCGCGCCGGGGGAACATCTGTGTGTAGACGGCGCCCAGGTAGGTGCCGTACGAGTACCCGAAGTAGGAGATCTTCTGTTCCCCCAGCACCGCCCGGACGACGTCCATGTCCCGGGCCGTGTTGCGGGTGGTGATGTGCGCCAGCGTGTTCCCCGCCTTGGCCCGGCACTTGTCGGCCACCGTCCGGGCCCGGGCCACGTCCTCGGCGAACTTCCCTTCTGCGTAGGGGTGTTGGTAGACCTGCTCGTCGGGCGTCAGGCCGCAGCCGACCGGCGAGCTCTGCCCGACCCCGCGCGGGTCGAAGCCGACCAGGTCGAACCGCTCCCGCACCTGCGCCGACAGCAGCGGCTGCATCTCCACGGGCAGGCCCAGCCCCGGGAAGCCCGGGCCACCGGGATTCATCAGCAGCACTCCGTGCCGCTGCTTCGCGCTGCCCGCCTTGATCCGCGATATCGCGAGGTCGATCCTCCGGCCCCCGGGGTTGCCGTAGTCCAGAGGCACCTTGACCTTCGCGCACTCGAACCCCGCCGGCCCGCCCGCGTCGCAGCGCTCCCAACGGAGCTCCTGCTGCGCGTACTGCTGGAGCGGGTCCCCGCCCGCCGCGAACGCCGTCACCGGAGTGAGCGCCGCGATCACGGTCGTCACCGCGCCGACCGTCAACAGGGAGATCGTTCGTCCGTCTCGCAGCGCCATGCCCGTCCTCTGTGCAGAATCGGTGTTCTCGGATCGCCTCCAGTCTCCGTTCAGGCGCACTCGTCCCCCGTACGGCGCAGGGATGGGTTCATGATCAGACTTGCGGCGTACGCCGACGGGCTGACGTAAGGCCAGAGTCCCACCTCCCGCCGGCCGTCGGTCAGGGTCGACGACCTGTCGGCCGCCGGCCGGCGCTCGCGCTGCGGACTCCTCGGCCCGCAGCCTGCGACGTTCTCTCGCAGGTGTGCCACGGACGAGGTGCCGCGGATCAGCAGGATGTTCGGCGACCGCCGCAGCAGCCAGGCCAGGGTGATCCACCCGTCGCGGCGGTTGCGGATGGTGGTTGTCGATTGTGTGATGTCCTGTCGACGCCGCCTCGCCCTGTCGGCGTGCTGCTCGCCCGGGCGTCGGGAATGGTACTGCACGACCCCAGGGAATGCCGTCCACCGCCTGCACCCTCCTACACGGAAGCTCCAGCGTGAGTACCATGCGCAACGTCATCCATTACTAAGGAGTGAACGGTTGTGACCAGCCAACCAGCCAGCACGCTCCGTACGCGGCTCGTCGATCAGGCCGCATCGGATCTGGAAGAGAACCGTCGGCGTCAGCAGGAACTGGCCGAGGAGGTCAGGATGCTGAAGCAGGAGGAAGCCCTCCTGGTCGACATCCTCCAGCTCGCCGAACGGCACGAGGGCCTGTCGGAACCCTCGCCCCTGCCCCAGCAGGCACAGGACGAGCCCGTGCTCACCGGGGCGAAGCGACGCCGGGCGTCCGCTGCGGCCCCCGCCCGCACACCTTCGCCGCGTTCGGCTCGTTCGGCACGGACGGAGAAGACGGCGAAGCCCGCGAAGCCCGCGAAGCCCGCGAAGGCCGGGAACACGGCGCGGACGGTGCAGGCGGGGAAGCCGGCACGGGCCGCCGCGGCGGGGAAGTCGCGGCAACCCCTGCTCGGAGAGCTCCTGTTGTCCCTGCTCAGCGGTCACGACGAACCGCGCCTGGCGAAGGAGCTGCGGGACGAACTGCTGGTGAAGCACCCGGACCGCACCCCCACCGCGCAGGTCGTGCGCAACACCCTGGAGTCGCTCGTGGCCAAGGGGAGCATCCAGCGCCACAAGCAGCAGCGGTCCGTGCTGTACACCCTCGCCGAGTCCGGCCGGCACGCGCTCGCGGCGCAGGAGGGCGCTCAACGACCTTGACCTCAACCGCCCTTGAGCTCCTAGGGTCGTCCGCATGATCTTCACCGAGAGGGAGCGCGAGTACCTGCTCGCCCAGCCACTGGCCCGACTTGCCACCATCGGCCCCGACGGCCGCCCGCAGATCCGCCCGGTGGGCTTCAGGCTCAACGACGACGGGACCATCGACATCGGCGGGCCCGCCATGGCCCGCAGCCAGAAGTACCGCAACGCGCAGGCCCGCCCCGAGGTCTCCGTCCTGGTCGACGACCTGGCTCCGGCCGATGACCCGGTCGCGGGCGGGTGGGGGCGCGGGGTCGAGATCCGGGGCCGGGCCGAGGTGCTGACCGTCGACGTGCCGCCGGTGGCGCCCGACCGCTTCAGCCGGGACATCGTCCGCGTCCACCCCCGCAGGGTCATCACCTGGAACCTGGAGGAACGGGGGTCCGCCGCCCGCGACACCGGGTGACGAGGGTGGCGGAGTTCGTCGTGGATGCGGTCCGCGTGGACGGCGTACGTGGTGCCCCCGATCCCGGGCTCCTCCTCGTTCGGCGCTCAGGAACGCGTACGTGTGTCCACCGGCCTCGCGTATGACAGTCACGTGCCTCGCCCATGCGGTCACGTGACTGTCATACGTGTGAAGAAGCCGGCCGTACAACGCGACCAGCCGCCGGCGGTGGCGGATGTCATCGCCTCAGGTCGCGAGGGGCAGGTCCAGGATCCGGCGCGCGGCGCATTCGCCGGTGGCGAGCGCGGCGTTGGTGGTGCTGTAGGCGAAGTGGTCCCCGGCCAGTTGGACGGGGGAGGCCGGATCCAGGCTCGCGGTGAAGGCGGCGAGGTCCCGGTATCCGCCGGCCGGGCGGGCGAGGACCGCGTTCTCCCAGCGCTGGACGACGGCCATCTCCCGGTGGTCGTCGATGTGGGCGGCCAGGTCCGGCATCACCTCGCCCAGGGCCGCGCGGGCGTCGGCGATCACCGTGTCGTCGTCGAGGGCCATCCGGGCGGCGTTCCAGTCGTGCCGGAAGATCAGGGTGACCAGGCCACGGCCGGCGGGGGCCCGGCCGGGGCCGAGGTTGTGCTCGTACAGCGCGACGCACAGGTCCGGGTGCTCCCGGCGCGGCACGGCGACGCCCAGGGCCGTCTCGGCGGGAGGCCGGCGCAGCCCGAAGGTGACGTGGACGTCGCTGGTGTACCGGACCCCGTCGAGGTAGCGGCGCTGGTCGTCGTCGAGGGTGGTGACGATCCGGGCCGCGACCGGGGCGGGTACGGCCACGACGCAGGCGCGGGCCCGCTCCGTCCGGACCTCGCCGTCCCGCTCCCACACCACCGCAACCCCGGCCCCGTCCCCGTCCCCGTCCCCGTCCCGGCGGACCTCGGTCACGTGGGCGCCCAGTTCGACGCGGGTGCCAGGGGCGCGCATCACGGGGGTGTCGAGGAGGTGTTCGGGGAGGCTCCCGACGCCGCCGTCGAAGGTGAAGCTCGCGGCTCCGAACGTGCCCCACATGATGCAGAAGGCGCCGACGGCGGCGACCTCCTCGGCGGGTACGAGGAACTGGGTGCCGCACAGGGGCTCGATCAGGTAGTCCAGGAGCTCCCGGTCGAGCCTGCGCAGGGCGTGCTCCCGGGCGCTCTCCCCGTCGATCCCGGCGGCGCCGGACATGTCCTCCCAGCGCAGCCGGCGGCGGGCGGCCGCCAGGTCGCGCAGCAGGTTCAGCGCCTTGAACTTGGCGCGCCACCCGAGCAGTCCGGTCCGCAGGAGCCCCGAGGCCTGGACGAGGGAGAGCCGGTGCACCCGGCCGTCGCGCAGCACGCCCAGCTCGTCCGAACACGGGAGCATGCGCGTGGCGAGCCCCGCGTCCTCCAACAGCCGGATCATGGGCGCGTAATTCCGGGAAAGCCAGCTCGCGCCGCGATCGACGCGATATCGGACGTCTCCGACCGGCACTTCGCGGGTGGACATCCGCCCTCCGACGTGGCCTTCCTTTTCGAACAGGGTGACGTCGCAACCGGCCTGGCGCAGCCGAAAAGCGGCGGCCGTTCCCGCGATTCCGGATCCGACCACGATCACGCGGTCCTCACGGGCCTTTTCGGCCATGTGGCGCCTCCTCGGACATCCCGGTTCCCCGGGTTTCTTTTCGCGCGGGCAGAAACACTCTGGGACGGCGCGGAGTTGTCCGTCAACCCCACCGGATCTCCGCCGAAGCGGTCATCGCGCCGCCCCGGCCGGCACCTTGACGCCCCGTTGACACCCGTGGACACCGGTGTTGAGATCGATGCGAATCGAGGGCGGCGGCGGTGCGCCGCCGTCACCGTCGCCGTGTTCACGGTCTCCCGCGCGAGAAACCGCGAGAAGCCGCGAGGAGCTACAGGAAGCCGCGAGAAGCGAAGCATGAAATCCGGTGCGCCGCACCGAACGGACTGGCGTGTCGCCAGGGGGCGGTGCAACGGCGCTGATCCAATCGGCGAGGAAAAAGGAGGTACCGCATGCGGAAGGAACCGCCGACGGAACGCGAACTCCCGGCGTACGGGGACGAAGTCCTCGCCTTCGCCCACCCCGCACAAATGGAACGTCTGAACGCCCTGGCCGGTTTGTGCGATCCCGCGACGACGGACGATCTGGCGCGTTGGGAATTACCGGCCGGGGCCCGTTGTCTGGAAATCGGGGCGGGCGCCGGGACCTTGGCCCTGTGGCTCGCCCGCCGTCACCCCGAGGGCGAGGTGACGGCCACCGACACGGACCTCCGCTTCCTCGCGGGCCTGCGCCACCCGGCCCTGCGGGTGCTGCGGCACGACGTGCGCACCGAAGGGTTCCCGCCCGACACCTTCGACCTCATCGTCGCCCGCAGTGTCCTGTGCCACCTGCCCGATCGCGCCTCGCTGCCGGGGCGCATGGCGTCCTGGCTGAAGCCGGGCGGCCGCCTGTACATCGAGGACCCCTCGTTCTTCCCCTCCGCGTCCTCCCCCGATCCGGTCGTGCGGCGCCTCGGGGCCGCGGTCACCACCACCCTGGCCACGACGCTCGGCAGCGACGTGGCGGCCTGGGCCCGGTCGTTCCCCGCCCCGCTGCGGGGCCTGGGGCTCGGCGAAGTGGGGATGCGGGTGCACTGCCCGACGCTGACGGCGACCAACGCGGCGGGGCGGGCCTGGGCGCTCTCGATCGCCGATCTCCTGCCGGCGATGGCACGCTCCGGGGCCCTCGCGCAGGCGGAAGGGGCCGAGGCGCTGGCCCACCTGCGCCGCCCCGGGTTCGTCGACACGGCGCACGCGATGATCGCCATGTGGGGCGTGCGCCCGGCGCAATGCCAGCCGGAACGACAAACGGCGCAACAACCGAAGGCGGGGGCCGCATGACGATCGACGTGCTCAAGGGCTCCGCGATCCGGGACGTCCCGGCCCGCCACGGCGACCACGCCGAAACCGCCGACGCGCAGACCCTGCGGTGGGTGGAGGCCGCCGGCCTCTGCGAGACGCCGGCGGAGCTGCGCAACCTCGCGCGGATCCGCCCCGGGCTGTTGGCGGCGTGGTGCCATCCGCGGGCCGGCCGGTCGGACAGCGCCCTGGTGGCGATGTGGATGGCCTGGCTGTTCCTCCTCGACGACCGGATCGACGAGGGCGACCTGGGGCGTGACGCCGATCGCCTGGAGGAACACCTGCACGAGCCGCTCGGCATCGTCTCGTACGGGTCGGCGCCCACCTCGCCCATGGGGCGGGCCCTCGCGGAGATCGTCGAGCGGGCCTCGGACGCCATGCCCGACCCCTGGGTCCTGCGGTTCCGTCGTCACGTGGCCGACTACCTGTCCGCCTGCGTCTGGCAGGCCGCCCACCGGCAGGCCGGCCACGTCCCGTACCCGGACGGGTTTCCCGCCTGGCGCCGGGCCTTCGGAGCGATCATGCCCTCGTTCGACCTCGTCGAGCGGACGGACGGCTGCTTCCTGCCCCCGTCCCTGTACTACTCCCGCCCCTTCCAGGACCTCCTCGTCGCGGCGGCGGACCTGGTGTGCTGGACCAACGACCTGATGACCGTGGACAAGGAGGCCGCCCAGGGCGACCCCCACAACCTGGTGCTCGTCACCGCCCACCACGGCGGCATGGACCGGCACGCCGCCGCCCTCCTCGTGACGGACGCCTTCGAGGACCGCCTGCGGGCCCACGCGCGGGCCCGCCGCGAACTCACCGACCTCACCCGTGCGTTCGCCACGCCACCCGCCCTCCGGCGGCAGGCCGACCACTGCGCCGAGGCGCTCCTCGACTGGGCCCGGGGCCACCTGGAATGGGGCCTGGGCACGCCCCGGTACCGCACCGGAACGACAACGACAACGACCGCGCCTGCGCCGCCTGCACCCACGGGAGAGGACCACCATGCCGACACCCCCTGACCCCACCGGCCGCCGCCCGGCCCGGGTGCCGGGCGCCGTCCCGCTCCTCGGGCACGCGATCCGGCTGGCCAGAGCGCCCCTGGCCTTCCTCGACGCCCAACGCCGGTACGGGGACGTGGTCGAGTTCCGCATCGGCCCCCGGCCCTCCTACCTCCTCAACCACCCCGACCTGGTCATGGCCCTGCTGACCGGACCCGGGGGGCGCTTCGACCGCGGCGAGATCTTCACCAAGTCCCGCCCCCTGTTCGGCAACGGCATCGCCGTGGCCGACGGCACCCACCACCGGGACCGCCGCCGCGTCGTCCAACCCCTGCTGAGCGCCGCCCGCCTGCCCGGATACCTCGACACCATGGCCGAGTTGGCCACCGCCCGGGCCGACTCGTGGCACCACGGCCAACGGATCGACCTCAACGCCGAGATGGCCGAACTGACCCTGAACGTGGTGGCCGCGACCCTCTTCGGCCGTCCGCTCCCCGCCGGCGCAGCCTCCGTCGTCCACCACGCCCTGCCGGTCGTCGTGGCCGGACTGGGCCGCAGGGCCTACGGGCCCGCAGCCGCGTTCCTCGACCGGCTGCCCAGCGCCGAGCGGCGGAGCTATCACACCGCCCTGAGCGACCTCCACGGCGTCGTCGACGCCCTCATCGACGCGGACCCGCACAACGCCGCCCTGACGCACCTGTCGGCCGGCGCCGACCGGCGGCAGGTCCACGACGACGTGACCTCCCTGCTGGTCGGCGGCTCCCACACCAGCGGCGCGGCCGCCGCCTGGCTGTTCATCCTCCTCGCCCGCCACCCGGAGCTCCGCCGCCGGGTCCGCGAGGAGATCCGCCGGGTCGTCGGCGACCGCCCCGTCGAGCCGGCGGACCTCCCCGCGCTCGTCCTCACCCACCGCGTCGTCCAGGAGACCCTCCGGCTCTACCCGCCGATCTGGCTGTTCCCCCGCCGTACGGGCAGTGCGGTGGAACTGGGCGGCCACCGGCTCCCGCCCGGGGCCCAGATCTTCTACAGCCCCTACGCCCTGCACCGGGACCCCCGCTGGTACCGCAACCCCGGCGCGTTCGACCCCGACCGCTGGGACCCGCAACGGCACCCCGCTCCCCCGCGCGGCGCCTACCTGCCCTTCGCCGCCGGTGTGCACGGCTGCCCCGGCGGCGACTTCGCCCTGGCGGAGCTCACCCTCCTGACGGCGGCGGTCACGGCCGCCTGGCGAGTGGACCCGGTTCCGGGCAGCCGCCCCCGCCCGATGGCGGCGGCCACCCTCGGCCCCGCGCCCCTCACCGCGACCGTGACCGCGCACTCCTGAGCCCGCCTCCGAGCCTGCCCCTGAGCGGCCGTCACCCGGGCGTCGGCCGCCCGAGGCGGGCCCTCACGTCACCTCCGCCAGAACAGGTGGTGCGTCACCCCGCTCGGGCTGGGCACCACCTCCAGGTGGAACCGGTCCAGCAGGTCGTCGGGGGACTCCCAGAGCCGTAGCCCGGGGCCGAGCTCCACCGGCGACACCGCCACGTGCAGGGTGTCGACGAGGTCGGCGGCGAGGAACTGCCGGATGGTGCTCACCCCGCCACCGAGCCGGACGTCCTTGCCCTCCGCGGCCTCCCGCGCCCGTGCGAGGACCGTGGCCGGGTCGCCGTCGACGAAGTGGAACGTGGTGTCGGAGAGCGTGAACGACGGACGCTCGTGGTGGGTCATGACGAACACCGGAGTCCGGAACGGGGGTTCGTCACCCCACCAGCCGCGCCACTCGTCGTCCTGCCAGGGCCCGCGCTGGGGCCCGAACTTGTTGCGGCCCATGATCTCGGCACCGATGTTGCGCGCGAAGTCCCGCGTGAAGTGGTCGTCGAGGCCCCGGCTCCCCCCGGGAGCCGTCCGCATGGGCCAGCTCGCCGTGGCCCCGGCCCAGGCGAACAGCTTCTCGGGATGGTCATGGCCGAACGGCCGCTCGAAGCTCTGGTGCTCGCTGGCACCGGCACCGACGCCGTCACCGGAGACGTTGAAGTTCATGACTCTGAGCAGTTGGTCCACGTGTTCCCTCGTCAGATCTCGTCGCATCACCGTGCGGCAGGGCGCCGCACATCATGACGTCGCAGCGGACCCGGCCGAATCGACATCGGCCCGAAACTCTTTCTCGGGGCTCCGCTCATCACTCGGGGTTGGCGGGGGCGGTGGTGACGGCGACCGCGTTCGCTCCGACGATCACCAGCATGGCGAGCCAGGACGCCGCGCCGAGGTGCTGGCCGAGCACGACGAGACCGATCAGCGCGGCGAAGACCGGGTTGACGCTCATGAACACGCCGAAGAACTGCGTGGGCACCCGCCGCAACGCCAGCAGATCGGCCAGGAAGGGCACCGCCGAGGACAGCACGCCGGCGGCCAGCGCGCAGGCCAGGGCGTCGGCGGTCGGGGGACGAAGGCACAGCACCACGATGCCGACGGGCAGGTAGAGCACCCCCGAGAGCGCGGCGGCGGCGCCCGAGCCCTCCAGCCCGGGCAGGCGGCGGCCGACGACACGGTTGAGCAGGATGTAGCCGGCCCAGCACACCGCCGCGAGCAGGGCCAGGACGATGCCCGGGTAGTCGGTGGAGGGCGAGGGCCGGGCCAGGACGACCACCGCGGCCGCGGCGGCCACCGCACACAGGGCGTCGATGCGCCGACGCGAGCCGGCCAGGGCCACCGCGAGCGGGCCGAGGAACTCCAGGGTGACGGCCAGCCCGAGCCCGATCCGGTCGATCGCCGTGTAGAGGGACAGGTTCATCACGGCGAACACCATCGCGAGCCCGAGGACCGGACGCCACTGCGCCACCGTGAACGACCGCGGCCGCGGCCTGCCGACCGCCCACAGCACCCCGGCGGCCACCCACTGGCGGACGGCCACCACACCCGCGGGACCGATCACCGGGAAGGCGAGCGCCGCCATCGAGGCTCCGGCCTGGTTGGACAGGCCGGAGCCCAGCATCAGCGCCACCCCGGCCAGGCGCCCGTCGCCCTGGGCGGTGACGCCTTCATGAGAACCCTTCAGCACCATGCCCTCCACAGTGGAGCCGGCGCAGCCATACGCAAAATGCATTCACCGACCCATTGATACGCTCGGCGTATGGATGAGCGACGACAAAGTCCCGCCGATCTGGAACTGAAGCACCTGCGCTGCCTGGTCGCCATCATCGACACCGGCAGCTTCACCGACGCCGGCCCCGAACTGGGCATCTCCCAGGCCGCCGTCTCCCGCAACCTGCACGCCCTGGAACAGTTCCTCGGGGTGCGGCTGCTGCACCGCACCAGCCGCACGATCGCGCCCACGCCGGCCGGCGTACGGGTCCTCGCCCGCGCCCGCGTCCTGCTCGCCGGCGCCGACGACCTGGTCGCGGAAGCGACCGCCGGCCACGCCCGACTCCACCTCGGCCACGCCTGGTCCGCCTTCGGCCGCCACACCACCGACTTCCAGCGCCGCTGGCACGAGCGCCACCCCGACGTCGAGCTGCGCCTCGTCCGCCACAACTCCCCCACCGGCGGGCTGGCCGAAGGCATGTGCGACCTCGCCGTCGTCCGCGCCCCGCTCGACCTGAAGCCCTGGTCACACGCCCTGATCGGCCACGAACACCGCATCGTCGCGCTCGCCTCCGACGACCCGTGGGCCCGCCGGCGCAGCATCCGCCTCGACGAGATCCCCGCCCGCACCCTCGCCATCGACCGCCGAACCGGCACCACCGCCCTGAACCTGTGGCCCGAGGACCAGCGGCCCGCCGTCATCTACACCCACGACATCGACGACTGGCTCGCCGCCATCGCCACCAGCCGCTGCATCGGCGTCACCCCCCAGGCCACCGCCGCCCAGTACCGCCGCGACGGCATCGTCTACCGCCCCCTGCGCAACGCCGCCCCCGTCCCCGTCCACCTCATCTGGCGCCGCCAGGACCCCCACCCCGCGACCCACGCCGCAGTCGCCCTCGCCATCGACCTCTACGGCGAGAAGCCCGGCCCCCCACCGCCCCCACGAAAGTGACAGCGGCACCCCAGCAGAGCCGCCTCACTCTCCCGGGCACACGAGATCCGCGACACGGCTACGGCAGGGGGCCGAGGTCGCCTTCGATGACGGTCTCCGTGATCAGGGGGCGCTCCCACAGGGTGAGGAGTTCATTCACGAGGGCCATGATCGGGCGCAGGTCGTGGTCGCTCGGGGCCTCGATGGCGGCGGCCGACAGGCCGCGGGGGACGGCGCCGGCGTCGAGGAGGCAGCGCCAGTCCTCCGGGGTCAGCTCCAGGAACTCCAGTCCGGTCAGCCGGGTGACCTCCCGGGGGTCGGCGAGCGCCCCGGGGCCGGCGTAGAGGGTGCGGAGCCGGGGCAACCCGACGACAGGGGTCAGACTGACCGGTTCGCCGCGCCACCCTCCGAGGGTCAGGACCTCCAGGTCGGGGTGGGCCGCCGCCTCGACGCTGTTGGGGACTTCGCCGTGGAGCCTCGCCACCACCGGCCTCGGGTCCAGGCTCCGACCGGAGTACCAGCTCCGGTCCGGGTCCCGCACCAGGTCGGTGAGGGACTCGGCGAACAGGCAGGCGCCGACGCTCCGCTCGTGGTCGAGCACGATGAGCTGCCCGAGGTGGCCGCCAGGGCCGGGGGTCAGGTCGACGACCACCAGGTCCCCGCCGCCCGTGTCGCCGATGACGATCCACCCGGGCGAGCCGACCAGGTCCTGCACGGCGGCGTCGGGCGAGGTGACGCACGCCTCCGTCGCCGCGTGCTCCCAACGGAACGAGGAGCGCGAGCGGTCGGCGATGACGAGCCCGTCCAGGGAGCTCAGCTCGAAGCCGAGCGCGTCGCCGACGCGGTCGGACGCCTCCCAGCACGCCTCGGCGTCCTCGTCGTTCTCGTCGTTCTCGTCGTTCTCCCACCACCGCGCGGCGGTCACCCGGTAGAGCACCTTGATCTCTTCTGGCAGCGCCACACCCAGGCGGGCCTCCGCGGCGGCGATCTCCTCCTCGGTGGCGCCGGTCTCGTCGGGCATCCGCTCGCGCAGCGTCCGCTCCAGCAGCTCCAGGTCCACGGAGGGGGCCGGCGCCGCCCCGGGCACCGGCTCGGGCAGGCGCCGCCACGGCTCGGGCACCGCGCCCTCGACCAGGGTGAGCGCGCCGGGGTGGGCGTTGCCGATGCCCGGGTCGACGGCCGGGCCGTGGTCGAACAGATGGAGCGCCGCCTTCCCGCTCGCCGGTATCTCCACGGCGAAGGCGACATCACCGGTCCCGGCCTCGATGAGCGCGGCCCGGACGCGTTCGATCGCGTCGTGCTGCTCCTGGTTGTCCGACACCAGCATGGCGCGCCCGGCCTCCGGGTAGCGCATCCTCACCGGCACGCTCCACCCGTGCCGGCCGATCAGCCCCGCCACCTCGCCGCCCGGCGCGGCGAGCGCCTGCGCGTGGTCAGCCCGCAGGAGCCGCAGCAGGGGCTCCCAGGTCGCGAAGTCGTACAACGAGGACGACGAGGACGGCAAGGACGGCAAAGGCGACGAGGACGGCAAGAACGACGACGAGGACAACGAGGGCCTCCAGCAGATCCGGTGATCACGGCAGTGGCGATTATGACGCCCACCCCCGACAGTCCGGAGTGCTCCGGGAGGCCGATGCACCTGGGCGCTACCCGTGCTGCCCCAGTCCGTCGCGCAGCAGGTCGAAGGCCCGCTCTGCGGCGCGGACGGCCTCCGGGTAGCGGTCGTCGGCGGACGCACCGTCGGCCAGGCATTCCTGGTTCAGGACCGCCAGTTCCCGCTGCACCACGATCACCTGGGCGGCCACCAGGCGTGCGTCGAGCGGGTCGATGCCCGCTTCCAGCAGTGCCTCGGCCAGTGCGTCGCTTCCGCGCACGGTGTAGCGGATCATCCGCGCCGCCAGGCTCTCGGTACCGACGATCATGCGGAGGAAGGCCATGACCTCGGGGTCGTCGCACAGGCCGGTGTTGGGGTCGCGGCGTGCCAGGGCGTCGAGCATGGCCGCGCGCAGCGCCTCCAGCGGCGGCCGGCCGGCCGGGCGGGCGCGCACCGTCCGGGCCGCTTCGCTCTCGTGGTCGGCGAACCGCTGGAGTACGAGGTCCTCCTTCGTCGGGAAGTAGGCGAAGAGGGTCCGCCGGGAGACCTCCGCCGCCTCCGCGATCTCGGTGATCGAGACCTGGTCGAAGCCCCGGTCGAGGAAGAGGCGGATCGCCGTCGCCGCGATCGTCTCCCGGGTGCGTTCCTTCTTGCGTTCCCGCAGGCCCATCTGCTGATTCATGCACTCAGTCTACCTCGTGGTAGACTGAGTGCAGAATTGCACCCAGTTTCTTCTTTCGGGAGGTCATCGTGCGAACCGAGGTCATCGTGGTGGGGGCGGGCCCGACCGGGCTGATGCTGGCGTACGAGCTGACGCTGGCCGGGGTACCGGTCGTCGTCGTCGAGAAGCAGCGCACCCCCAGCACCCAGTCCCGGGCGGGCGGGCTCCAGCCGCGCACCGCCGAAGTGCTCGACCTGCGCGGGCTGCTGGAACCGCTGCTCGCGCAGGAGCCGTCCGAGACCACCGGCGGGCACTTCGCCACCCTGCCGGTCGAGCTGGACTGCCGGCCCTGGCGCACCCGGTACCCCCACCCGGTCAACGTTCCGCAGGTCCGGCTGGAGGCCCACCTCGAACGGCTCCTCGGCGAGCAGGGCGTCCCCGTGCTCCGCGGCCACGAGGTGACGGCGGTCGCGCAGGACGCGGAGGGGATCACGATCACCTGGCACGCGGACGGCGCCCCCGGCGGCGGTGACGCGCCCGGCGACGGTGAGATCCGCGGCCGCTACCTCGTCGCGTGCGACGGCGGGCACAGCACGGTCCGCCGGCTGCTGGGCGTCCCCTTCCCCGGTCGGGAGCGCCGGATGTCCGCCGTCGCGGCCGACCTCACCCTCGCCTCCCGGTCCGAGACCGTCCCCACCGAGCGCAAGCACTTCAGCCAGTACACCCGCGTGGCCGGCGGCTTCCACGCGATCCTGCACCCCATCGGCCCGGACCTGTACCGGATGCTGTTCGGCAGGCTCTCCGGACAGGGCCCGGACCGCGAGACGCCGGTCTCGGCCGACGAGGTCCGCGAGGCGCTGCACGCCGTGTACGGCCCCGACACCGAACTGGGCGAACTGCGCGCCGCCTCCCGGTTCGGCGACGCCGTGCGCCAGGTCGAGCGCTACCGCGAGGGCCGGGTGTTCTTCGCCGGGGACGCGGCGCACATCCACATGCCGATCGGCGGCCAGGGTGTGAACCTGGGACTCCAGGACGCGGTCAACCTGGGCTGGAAGCTCGCCGGCACGATCCGCGGCTGGGCGCCCGACGGTCTGCTCGACAGCTACCACGAGGAGCGGCACCCCGTCGCCGCGCGCGTGCTGCGCCACACCCGGGCCCAGGCCGTGATCATGAATCCCGGCCGGGACGAGGAGCTCGGCACGGTCCGCGAGCTCGTGACCGAGCTGCTGGGTCTGCCCGACACCAACCGGTACGTCTCGGGCATGATGTCCGGCCTGGACCTCCGGTACCCCGGCGTCGGCCCCCGACTGATCGACCTGGACCTGACCACCGAGGACGGCCCGACCCGGGCGAGCCGGCTGATGCGCTCCGGCCGGGGCCTGCTGCTCTCCCTCGACGGCAGGCGACGGTCGGTCGGCGACCGGTCCGACCGGGTCGAGCACGTCCTCGCGAAGACCGACGAGGACGTGGACGGCGCCGGCGCCCTCCTGGTCCGCCCCGACGGCTACCTCGCCTGGACCGACACCGACGGCACCCCGCTCGACACGGCCCTCGCCCGCTGGTTCGGCTGAGGCCCCGGGCGGTTCGTCGGTACGCCGCGGTCCACGGCACACCGACGGACCGCCCGTCGCGCTGTCGCCACCTGCCGCACGGGGCATCCGCCGGTTCCGCGGAGGCCTCACGTCGGGAGGAGCGCGGCCGCTCTATCTGGAGCATTCGATCCAGATAGGCTACGGTGAAACCATGGCAAGGACCCGGGAGTTCGACACCGAGGCGGCGGTGAGCCGCGCCATGGAGCTGTTCTGGACGCGCGGCTACGAGGCGACCTCGGTGCGCGACCTGACCCAGCACCTGGGGATCGGGCAGGGGTCCCTGTACGCGGCGTTCGGCGACAAGGCCGGCCTGTACCGGGCCGCGCTGGACCACTACCGCGCCACCCTCGCGGCGGATGCGCTGCGCAGCCTGGAGGAGGGGACCGATGTCCGCTCGGCGATCCGCACGATGCTGATGGAGCGGGTCCGCATCGCCGCCGAGCACGGCGGTCGGGGCTGCCTTGCGGTCAATGCCGCCTGCGAGCGCCTACCGGGGGACTCGTCGATCCGGCGCACCGTACGGGACATGCAGGACGTCAGCCGGGACGCGCTCGCGGAGGTGCTGCGGGTCGCGGCGGAACGGGGTGAGATCGCGGCGCGGCACGACCCGCACAGCCTCGCCGCCTTCTTCGTCACCTTCCTCAACGGGCTGCTGGTCTCCTCGAAGATCACACCGGACCCCGAAGCCCTCGAACCCGTCGTGGAGGTCGCGCTCGCCGCCCTCGACTGACTTTTTCATGCCCGTAATCTGTATCGCACGATCCAGATAAGGGGCCGAACCCGCATCCGGCGCTCCACCTCTGCTCCATCCCTGCTCCATCGAAACGCGCCATCGACACTTCGGAGGACCCGTGCCCATCGCACCCACCCCGAGTACGCCCGCCCTCGGCGGCAGCCGCTGGAACACCTTCCCCGCGGCCGGCACCGCCCTGACCGCCCGTGACTTCTTCACGGCCACGGAGCCGCTGCTGCAGGGCGTCATCGATGACAACGCCCTCACCGCCGCCGACGGCGAGGTGCTGGAGACCCAGATCCGCGCGACCCTCGCCCTCGGGACCCGGGAGACCTCCCTGCCGCTGGCCGTCGGCCCGGGCAGCGCCCCGGCCGCTCGCGAACTGGGCGCGCAGGCCGAGGAGATCGGCCACGAGCTCGCCTCCTGGGCCGCCGCGGCCCTGGAGCGACTGCTCGCCGACCGGATCGCGCTGCCCGCCGGCCCCCTGATCGTCCGCAGCCACTGCTACGGCCACCTGCTCACCCCTCCCGCGACCGACCTGCTCCTCGGTCGCCGTGGCGGACCGGTCACGATGCAGCTCTACAACGAGTGGCTGCACCAGGCCGTCCTGCTGCGCGACGCCCTGCTGCCCTTCACCAACTGGCAGGACGTCCCGCTGCTGATCACTCCGACCGGGCTGCGGCACATCGAACCGGCCCGGGACGCGTTCCTCACCGAACTCCTGGTCCGCCGGATCCGGCACACCAGCATCGTGGCCTTCGCCCGCCACGCCGTCACCGGCACCCCCATCGCCCCCAACCCCTCCGGCCCGGCCGGCTACGGCTTCGAGTCGAGCGGCGGCACCGCCCTGCCGGCCGTCCTCGACCAGCCGCCCCTGACCGCCCCCCGGTACCTGCTGACCTGGCGCCCCGACCCGGCCGCCGACGAAACCGTCACGCACGTCGCCGAGTTGCGGGACTACTACGCCGCGCCGCGCACCCTCGTCGAGCACCTGCCGCCCGCCACCGCCGCACCGGGGCCGCTCACCGGCCGCATCACCGGCCGCATCGTCGCCGGGCCGGTCGCCGACGGGGCCCGCACCGCCGCCATCGAGCTCACCCACGACGGCGCCACCGCCCGCGTCGACCTCGGCCAGGCCCTGCGCGGCCACCGCTTCGCCCACCGGCCGGACGGCGCCACCAGCGCCGAAGCGCTGCCCGCCGACGCGCTGGCCGCCGACCCGCCCGCCGCCACGGACGTGTGGACGGCCCTGCGCGCACCGGGGCTGGTGTGGACGGAGGCGGGCGACGCCGTCCTGGACGCCACCGGCCAGGGCGACCTCGTCGTCCTGGCCCTGCTCGGCCGGCTCTACCCCGAGAACGTCACCCTGCACCCCGCCGACCGTCCCGTCACCCACCCCGCCGACCACCCCACCGACCGGGCAACCGCCTCCGGCAACGGCCCGAGCCGGCTGGTGGCCCGGATCGATCCGCCGCGGACCAGCTGACACCCGCTCCACCCGGAAGGGGCCGCCCCTCGGTAGCCGACACCCGGCCACCGAGGGGCGGGTACGGGTCAGCCGGCCCGGTAGCGGGTGGCGAGTTCGGGGCTCTGCACGCCGAACGCCGCCAGCTCGGCCCGGAAGACGGCGTCGAGGAGGCTCGCGTCCTCCACACCGGGCGCGCAGACGACTTCGCCGAGTTGCAGGCCGCGCAGGGCCGCGGTGACGACGTCCTCGGCACTCATCCTGGGTACGGCGCTCAGATCGAGGCCCTGGCGCTCGTGGAACTCGGTGGCCACCACCCCCGGACAGACGACCTCGACCTGGACGCCGGTGCCTTCGAGCTCGGCGGACAGCGTCTGGCTTATCGCGACCAGGTGGGCCAGGGCGCCGGCGTAGACGGCGCGGCGGGGCAGCTGGGACTGCGGGGCGGGGCCGCTGAAGGCGATCATGCCGGCCACGTTGATGATCGCGCCCCGGCCGCGCTCCTGCATGCCCGCGACGGCGGCACGGGTGAGCAGGGTGGGGGCGAGGACCTTGACGTCGACCAGTTCGCGGGCCAGGTCCGCGGGCAGGTCGGCGAGCGGCATGTAGTGGGCGACGCCCGCGTTGTTGACCAGCAGCGTCAGCGGTTCGGCCGCGCAGATCCGCGCGACGGTGTCGATGCCCTCGCCGGTGGACAGGTCGGCGGCCACGGATCGCACCTCGACCCCGGTGTGGGCGGCGGCGAACTCCTCCAGCCGATCCCGGCGCCGGCCGACCAGCACCAGGTCGTAGCCGTCGCCGGCCAGCCGCTCGGCGAATGCCCTGCCGATTCCGGAGGTGGCGCCGGTGACGAGTGCGAGGTTGCTCATGGGCGTCGTTCCCTGTCGGTAGTCGGCCGTGGCGGCCGGAAGGCGTGGGTGACGCGGACGAGGCCGAAGACGTTGGTGGCATAGACCGTCTCCAGGTCGGCGGCGGTGATCTCCGCCGGCGGGTTCCACCTGCCCGAGATGCCGGCGTTGTTGACCAGGACGTCGAGCCGGCCGGCCTCCTCGCGGATCAGCCGCGCGGCGGCCTGGACGGACTCCTCGCTGGTGACGTCGAGCTGGACCGCGCGGGCGCCGATCCGCTCGGCCGTTTCCCGGCCGCGCCCGAGGTCGCGTGCCCCGAGGTAGACGGTGTGTCCGGCCCCGGCCAGTCGGCGGGCGGCCTCCAGGCCGATTCCGCGGGTGGCTCCGGTGATGAGTGTGGTCGTCATGGCGTGCTGTGAAGGCGCCGGGCCCCGCGTGATCCGGGGCTCCTCGCGCCTTCACCTCCTTTCCGGGTGGGTGGGAACCGCACGGTCGCGCCGTGAGCGTTCCTACGGTGTGCTCAGGGCTGTGAGCCGTTGTCTGCTCTCCTCGTCGGCGGCGGGCATGACCACGAGGAACTGGTCGCGTTCCTGGGCGACGGTGAGGACCTGCCAGTCCAGCCGGACCTCGCCGACGACCGGGTGCAGGATCCGCTTGCTGCCGACGCTCCTGCCGGAGACCCGGTAGGTGGTCCACCAGTGCTGGAAGTCGGAGTCCTCGGCGCTCAGCTCGGCGACCAGTTCGGCGAGCCTGGGGTCGCCGGGGTAGCGGCCGGCGTCCATCCGCAGGTAGGCGACGCACTCGCCCGCCGACAGGTCCCAGTCCGACACGCGCTCGCGCGTCCGCGGGTCGAGGAACGTCAGCCACAGGTAGTTGCGGTGCTCCTCGGGGACCGCGGCGAAGTCGAGCAGCAGCTCGGCCGCGAGGTCGTTCCAGGCCAGGATGTCCATGAACCGGCCCAGGACCACGGCGGGCGTGGTCCGCAGATCGGCCAGTACGGCCAGCACCGCGGCGGGCACGACCTGGTGCCGTGAACGCCGCTGTCGGCGGGCCGGGGCCAGGTCGGCCAGCCGGCGCAGGTAGTCACGCTGGTCGTCGTCCAGCAGCAGGACGCGGGCCAGCGCGTCCAGGACACTGCCGGACGGTGCGGGCAGCCGCCCCTGTTCGAGGCGGGTGTAGTAGTCCACGCTGATCCCGGCCCGCCCGGCCACCTCCTCCCGGCGCAGCCCGGCCACCTTGCGGGACCGTTCGTACACGGGGAGTCCGACCTGTCGGGGGGAGACCTCCGCGCGTCGGGCACGCAGGAACGTGGCGAACTCCCGGCGCTTGTCGTTGTTCGTGCTCACACCGGCCACTGTGCCAGGGCGCCGCGCGAGCTGGGAGGACATGTTTTTCCCTGGAAGAACGTGTCCTCCCAGCCTGCACCACCGGACGGCTCTCGATCTGCCGGACGGTGCTCGTCGATGCCGAACAGAACCGGCAGGCCGCGCGGGCGGCACGGCAGGGCGCAGCGCGGCACTTTGGTGCGCCCGCGTTCTGATCGCAGCCCCGCCCCTCCACCCCTGCCGCCGGGCCGGGCCGGGCGCCGGGTCCCGGGAACCGGGTGTGCCACGGGCGGCGGTCTGCGGTGTGGCCAGCCGGGTGAACCTTCGCCAATTTGTCCGTATCGCCTCGTTTATCACATTTTTTTAAGAAAAACTGACTGCAGAACAGCCCGGCTTGTCCTGCCCTGCTGCGCGGCGGCCCCGTGCGTCCAGTACTCGCCGACGCCGGCCGTTCGTCCGACAGGCCCTGGGAGCACCGATTCACCAGACACCGGTAACAGACGCGGCCACTGATCCGCCCGACGATGCGTCCGACGATGCGCACGACCCGGTGTGCCGAACGGTGCTGCCCGACCGAGGCCGCCGCCGATCGCGGCTGACGCTCCGCCGGCTCTCCCCCGGACCGGTCCGGACGGTGCGGGCGCCCCCGGCGCGGGCGGGCGCCACCGGACGGACCGTAGGTCCGACTCCACCGCATCTCCCAGACCCGTGTACCGGCAACTCGGCCGGCCCCTTCTGTTGCTCCCTCAACGCGCCGCCACACCATCCGCAACCCCCGTTCCGCTTCTCCGGGCCGACGCGGCCCCGGCGCAGGATCGAAAGGAATCGTCATGAGGCGCTGTGCGACCGCACGCACGGCCCGGGACCGCCGCCGTGCAACCCCATCCGGCGTACGACGGCAGGGCGGGGCGCTGCGCGCCCGGTCCCCGTACGGACCCGAGGCACGCGCGGCAGTGGCCGGACTGCTCGGCATCGTCGCGAGCATCGGGCGACTGGCCCGCAGGACCGCCGTCGCGCTCCTGCCACCACGCGAAGGCTCCGCCGCCGAGGCTCTGCGGGCCTTCCGCGCCGCGCTCGCCGTGCTGGTGGCGGTCGCCGCGACCGTCACCTCGCTCGCACTGCCGGCACACGCCGCCCCGGCCACCCCGCGTGCCCCCTCCACCGGGAAGCCGGCGGGCCGGCAGCAGCCGGTGACGTTGGAGAAGACCGGGACCGACCTGGCGACCGGCAGCAGCACCACCACCACCCAGGGCGACACCGTCCAGTGGGTGGTCTCGGCCACCAACCCGGACGGCGCCCCCGCCAACACCGTGATCACCGACGTGATCCAGGGCGGCCCGGGCAGCACCCCGCAGACCCAGTCCTACGTGCCGAACTCGCTGAAGGTGCCTCCGGGCTTCAGCAGGCAGTGGTCCACCGACGCCGGCACCTCGTTCACGTCGACGGACCAGGGGGCGGCCACCAACGCGATCCGGGCGACCAACCCGGTGTTCGCGTCCCCGGCGACCGGTCAGGTAGTGCAGATCCCACCGCCGTTCACCCCCATCAACACCGCCACCGGCGGCGACGGCTTCACGCCGATCCTCTATACCGCCACCATCAACGGCATGCCCACGCCCGAAGTGTGGAACATCTACCACCACGGCGCGTCCAGCCAGGCTGCCGTGGTCTGCACGGACCTGCTGACGAACGGTCCCTGTCCCCTGCCGGACGGCACACCGGCGTCCTGGCCCCAGCCGCTCAACTCCGCGGCCGTCGGCGGGACGAGTGGGGACCTCGGCAGCACCCGCACACCCACCTACGTGCAGTCCGGGTCCAAGCTGTACTACGCGGCCGTCAGCCGGGTGACCTTCGCCGAGATCGGCGTCGGCTGCATCGACCTCCAGGCGCAGAAGAGCTGCGGCTTCGCGCCTCTGCAAACCGGCTCCGGCAGTGTCGTCGGCGGCGTGGTGGAAGCGCCGAACGGTCTGATCTACGCCGTGTCCGGCACCGGTGAGATCCTCTGCTACGACCCCACCGCCAACGCGTCCTGCGGGACCTTCTCCATCGGCCTGCCCCCCAACGAGGGCCAGGGCGGCTTCACCGGGGACTACTCGGGCACGATGACGGTCATCAACGGCAAGATCTACGTCAGCGACAACGAACCGGTGCCCAATCCCACGGTGATGTCCTGCTTCGACCCGACGACGAACGCGGCCTGCACCGGCTGGACCACGCCCAAGGTCCTGGTCACTCCGACGGCCGGCGGCGCCGCTCGCGCGGACAACGTCTTCGCCACGTACGACTCCGCAGGCACCGCCATCGGCGTCTGCTCGGTGGTCGGCGGCGTGCTCGCGGAGACCAACCCGCCGGTGGGCACCGTGGTCTGCTTCGACTTCGTCGGCAACCCGATCGCCGCGGCGCCAGGCCTACAGACGCTGGTCAGCACCAACGTGGCCTCGGGCGAGAGCAACTTCCAGATCCCGCTGACCATCACCGCCCCCAACGGGCACCTGGACACCGAGTTCCCGTACTGGATCTACCTGGGCAACACGCCGACCCTGAACAGCACCGAGTACTGCTACGACTGGACCACTCAGTCGCCGTGCGGCTCGTTCGGCAACGGGGGTGTCGTCAACGGCCCGCCCAACGTCGACGGCGGCTACACCAGCCCCTACGGGTTCGCCTACGACGGCCAGTGCAAGTACAGCCTCGGCGACGTCGGGTTCCTGTTCTCGATGGACCCGACCACCGGCGCCTCCCCGTGCCTCAAGACCAAGGCGCAGGGCAGCCTCGACCCGAGCGCGTACTACTGCGACGGCAAGACGGGGCACGTGACGTCGTACGGCACGGTGAGCCTCGTCGACATCGATCCCACGACGGTCAACTTCGCGCAGTCGTCGGTGACCGTGATGGACTCGAACGGCGCGGCCCTGGGCACGTTCCCCTTCGACACCACCACCATGAAAGCCGACATCTCGTCCGTCCCGATCAGCGCCTCACCGATCCGGGTCGTCGCCAACCTCACCCTGATCAGCGGGGCGTCGTTCACTCCGGACAACCAGCCGAAGATGCAGGTGACGTTCGTCGGCGACCCGCCGCAGGTCTGCTACCAGACCAAGGTCAGCGAGGACTGCACCGTCACCTCGGTGAGCGACCAGGCCACAGCGACCACCAACGGCATGGCCCCGGTCACGTCCAACACCGTCACCCTCCAGGTGACTCCCGGGCCGTCCTGCAAGCCTGAGCTGACCGTGCTCAAGGAGGTCTGCACCTCGGCGAACCCGGGTGACTGCGGGCCCGGCGGCAGCGGCCCCTGGGCGAGTCTCACCACGGTCGCACCGGGCGGTACGGCCTACTGGCGCATCACCGTCACCAACACCGGTGCGGTCCCCGTCACGGGCATCACCCTGACGGATGCCGTCACCCCCGCGTGCGCCACAGCGGCAGGAACGTTCAACCTGGCGGCGGGAGCAAACAGGCAGGTCTTCTGCAACCTCCCCAACGTCACCGCCCCGACGACGAACGTCGTCACGGCGACCTTCCCCGGCCCCGGCGGCACCCCCATCACCACACCGCCCGCCGAAGCCACGGTCGACGTTCCGTCGCTGGCCATCGTCAAAGAGGTCTGCACCTCGGCAACGGTCGCCAACTGCATCGAGGGTGGTAACGGCCCCTGGGCCGGCGTCACCACCGTTCCGCCCGGCGCCACCGCGTACTGGCGGATCACCGTCACCAACACCGACGGCGTCGACATCTCCGGCATCACCCTGACGGATGCCGTGACCCCGGCGTGCGCGACGGTCGCCGGCACGTTCAACCTCCCGGCAGGGGCGAGCACCCAGGTCTTCTGCAACCTCCCCGGCATCACCACCTCGACGACGAACGTCGTCACGGCGAGCTTCCCCGGACCCGGCGGCACCCCCATCACCACACCGCCCGCCGAAGCCACGGTCGACGTTCCGTCGCTGGCGATCGTCAAGGAGGTCTGCACCTCGGCAACCGCCGCCGACTGCGGATCCGGCGGCAACGGCCCCTGGGCCGGCGGCACCACCGTCGCCCCCGGCGGCACCGCCTACTGGCGCATCACCGTCACCAACACCGGTGCGGTGAACATCTCCGGCATCACGCTCAACGACGCCGTCACCCCGGCATGCGTCACGGCCGCCGGCACGTTCGATCTGGCAGCGGGAGCGAACAAGCAGATCTTCTGCAACCTCGCCAACGTCACGAAGCCCACCACCAACGTCGTCACGGCCACCTTCCCCGGCCCCGGCGGCACACCTCCGATCACCACACCACCCTCCGAAGCAACCGCCAACGTTCCCTCGCTGGCGATCGTCAAGGAAGTGTGCACCTCGGCAGTCGCCGCCGACTGCGGGCCCGGCGGCAGCGGCCCCTGGGCCGGCGGCACCACGGTTCCGTCCGGTGGCACCGCCTACTGGCGCATCACCGTCACCAACGACGGCCCCAGCGACATCACCGGCATCACCCTGACCGACCCCGTCACCCCGGCGTGCGCCACGGCCGCCGGCACCTTCAACCTGGCGGCAGGAGCGAACAAGCAGATCTTCTGCAACCTCGCCAACGTCACCCAGGCCACCGCCAACGTCGTCACCGCGACCTTCCCCGGACCCGGCGGCACGCCCATCACCACCCCACCCGCCGAGGCCACCGTCGATGCCCCGTCACTGACGATCCTCAAAGAGGTCTGCACCTCGACCACTGCGGCCGACTGCGCCAGCGGTGGTAGCGGCCCCTGGGCCAAGACGACCATCATCCCGTCCGGTGCCACCGCCTACTGGCGGATCACCGTCACCAACACCGGGACGGTCCCCATCACGGGCATCACCCTGACCGATGCCGTGACCCCGGCGTGCGCGACGACGGCCGGAACGTTCAACCTGGCGACAGGGGCGAACAAGCAGGTCTTCTGCGACCTCGCCAACGTCACCACCTCGACCACCAACGTGGTGACAGCCACCTTCCCCGGCCCCGGTGGCCATCCCATCACCACACCACCGTCGGAAGCAACGGCTGACGTTCCGTCGCTGACGATCGTCAAGGAGGTCTGCACCTCGGCAACCGCCACCGACTGCGGATCCGGCGGCAACGGCCCCTGGGCCGGCGTCACCACCATCGCACCGGGTGGCACCGCGTACTGGCGGATCACCGTCACCAACACCGGTGCGGTCCCGGTCAACGACATCACCCTGGCCGACCCCGTCACCGCGGGCTGCGTGACGGCGGCCGGAACGTTCAACCTGGCGCCGGGAGCAGACAAACAGATCTTCTGCAACCTCCCCAACGTCACCACCTCGACCACAAACATCGTGACGGCCACCTTCCCCGGCCCTGGCGGGACCCCCATCACCACCCCGCCCTCCGAGGCAGCAGTTGACGTTCCTTCCCTGACGATCGTCAAGGAGGTCTGTGCCTCCACCACAGCCGCGAACTGTGGGCCCGGCGGTAGCGGCCCCTGGGCCGGCGTCACCACCCTCCCGCCCGGCGGCACCGCCTACTGGCGCATCACCGTCACCAACACCGACGGCGTC
>NZ_JBHXML010000062.1:0-66502 GCF_042720345.1 Kitasatospora sp. NPDC058478
CCCGGAGAGCCGGACGGCCACTCCAGGGAAGCCACGGTCGGCAAGAACCCATCAGCCACATCCGGCCCTCCCGGGCCACCTAACACCTTACGGAGGAGTCCATGAGCAGCCCGTCGCCCGACCCCGCGCAGCCGGAGCAGCCCCCGCGCACCGGCCCCGAGCAGCCCGGGCAGCCCCGGCGCACCGGCCCCGAACAGCCCGGGCAGCCCCGACGCACCGACCCCGAACAGCCCGGGCAGACCTGGCGCACCACCCCCGGCACGCCGCAGCCGACGCCGGGCAACGAGTTCCGCGACTGGGCGCCCGGCCTGGTGATGTTCGCCGGTGTGCTGATGCTGATCAACGGCATCATGGAGGCCCTCCGGGGCATCATGGCGGTCTCCAACGACGACCTCTTCGTCCACACCCCCCGCTACGTCTTCCGGTTCGACCTCACCGGCTGGGGCTGGGTCCACATCGTCGTCGGCGTGCTGGTCGCGGTGACCGGCGCGTTCCTGCTCAAGGGCGCCGCCTGGGCCCGCTACGCCGGTATCTTCCTCACCTCGCTGAGTGCCCTCGACAGCTTCCTGGTCCTGCCGTACTTCCCGCTCTGGTCGCTCGTGGTGATCGCGCTGGACGTCTTCATCATCTGTGCGCTCTGCGTCTACCGCCCCCAGGAGGGCACCACGCTCTGACGCCCCGGTGGCCCGCGCGCCCGGACCCGCCTCAGGTCCGGGCCCGCCTCAGGTCCGGGCCCGCTGGGTGACCGCGATGCAGACCAGCACCACCACCGCCGTGACGGGTGCGGCCGCCGGCAGGTCCTCGCCCAGCAGCAGCACCGACCAGACCAGCGTCAACAGCGGCTGCGCGAGCTGCAGTTGGCTGGCCCGCGGCACCCCGATCTCCGCCATCCCCCGGTACCAGAGCACGAACCCGCCGAACTGCGACACCGCCGCCGTGTACGCCAGCCCGGTCAGCGCCTTCGCCCCGAGGTGGACCGGCTCGGCGGGCAGCGCGAGGGCCGCGGTCAGCAGCGTCACCGGCAGCGCGGCCACCACCGCCCAGGCGATCACCTGGGCTCCCGGCAGGTCCCGGGAGAGCCGCCCGCCCTCCGCGTACCCGGCCGCGCAGATCGCCACCCCGACGAACAGGAGCAGGTCCGCGACGGTCGGCCGACCGTGGCTCTGCAGCAGGGTGAAGCCGAGGACGGCCGCCGCCCCCGCCACCGCCGCCGCCCAGAACGCCCGGGACGGCCGACGGCCGGTGCGCAGCGCCGCGCACACCGCGGTGGCCAGCGGCAGGACGCCGATGACCACCGCCGAGTGGGCCGTCGAGGAGGTCCGCAGGGCGAGCGTGGTCAGCAGCGGGAAACCCAGCACGCAGCCGCCCGACACCACCAGCAGGGCGGGCCAGTGCCGCCGCTTCGGCAGCGGGGCGCCGACGGCCACCAGGTAGAGCGCGGCCAGCACTCCCGCCAGGGCGCCGCGCAGCCCGGTCGCGGTCCACGGGCCGAAGCCTTCCAGGGCCCACGCGGTGGCGGGGAAGCTGAGGGAGAAGGAGGCCACCCCGAGGGCGGCCAGGGCGGTGCCGGAGGCGGGGCTTCGCGGTGCTACCGCCGACGGGTGGGTAGCGCTATCTTGTGCCGTCATGAACGAGCGTAGCAGTGTGACCGAACTCGCCGACAGGCTGCGGCGGGAGGTCGAGCGCTACCCGGAGGGGCGAAAGCTGCCCTCCAGCCGGGTGCTGGTGGAGCGCCATCAGGTCAGCCCGGTGACGGTCTCCCGGGCCATCGCGGTCCTCGCGGCCGAGGGCCTGGTGGTCTCCCGGCCGGGCGCCGGGGTGTTCCGGGCGGCGGCCTTCGCCGGGCGCCCGGCCGGCACCGCCGCGCCCGCCGCCCGTCCCGGCGACCTCTCCTGGCAGGAGGTCGCGCTCAGCGCCGACTCCGACCCCCGCGACCTGCTGGCCGCCCCGGTGTTCGCCACCCTCCGCGTGCCCCCGCCCGACGTCATCGACCTCAACAGCGGCTACCCGCACGCCTCGCTGCTGCCCGAACGCCTGCTGGCCACCGCCCTCGCCCGGGCCGGACGGCGCCCGGGCGCCTGGAACCGGCCGCCCACCGACGGCCTCACCGAGCTGCGCGGCTGGTTCGCCCGCGACATCGGCGGCACCGGCGGGCCGATCGGCGCCGGGGACGTCCTGATCACCTCCGGCGGGCAGGGCGGGCTCACCGTGGCCATGCGCTCGCTCGCCGCGCCCGGCGCGCCCGTCCTGGTGGAGTCGCCGACCTACTCGGGCATCCTGGCGGTCGTCCGCGCGGCCGGGCTGCGGCCCGTCCCCGTCCCGGTCGACGCCGACGGCGTGCGCACCGACCTGCTGGCCGACGCCTTCGAGGCCACCCGGGCGCGGGTCTTCGTCTGCCAGCCGCTGTTCCAGAACCCGACCGGCGCGGTGCTCTCACCCACCCGGCGCTCCGAGGTGCTGCGGATCGCCCGGGCGGCCGGCGCGTTCGTCGTCGAGGACGACTTCGCCCGCCTGCTCGTCCACGCGGACGCCCCCGCGCTGCCGCGCCCGCTCGCCGCCGACGACCAGGACGGGGTCGTGGTGCATCTGCGGTCGCTGACCAAGGCCGCCTCGCCCAACCTGCGGGTCGGTGCGCTCACCGCGCGCGGCCCGGCCCTGGCCCGGCTCCGGGCCACCCAGGTGGTGGACAGCTTCTTCGTGCCCCGGCCGCTCCAGGAGGCGACGCTGGAGCTGGTCGCCGACCCCGGCTGGGCCCGCCACCTGCGCGCCCTCGGGGCGGAACTGCGGACCCGCCGCACCGCCACCGTCGCCGCCCTGCACCGCGAACTCCCCGGCCTGCTCGGCGTCTACCGGCCCGGCGGCTACCACCTGTGGCTGCGGCTCCCGGACGGCGTCGACGACGCCGCCCTCACCGCCGCCGCCCTGCGCGCCGGCGTCCAGGTCACCCCCGGCCGCCCGTACCACGCCGCCGAACCCCCGGCCCCGCACCTGCGCCTCAGCTACGCCGCCGCCGAGAGCTCCGCGCACGCCGTCGAGGGGATCCACCGCCTCCGCCGGGCCTACGAGGACCTGCCGGCCTGACCTCCGGCCCCGCGCGGAGCAGGCCTCAGCGCCCGGAGCAGGCCTCAGCGCCCGTAGCCCGCCATCCGCTCCAGCCGGGCGATGCGCTCCGCCATCGGCGGGTGGGTGGAGAAGAGCCGGGCGCCGGCCTCGCCGGGGCGGAACGGGCTGGCGATCATCATGTGGCTGGCGGTCTGGATCTGCGGCTCCGGCGGGAGGGGCAGCCTGCGGGTGCCGGCGTCGAGCTTGCGCAGGGCGCCGGCCAGGGCGAGCGGGTCGCCGGTGATCCGGGCGCCGTCGGCATCGGCCTGGTACTCGCGGGAGCGGCTGACGGCCAGCTGGATGAGCCCGGCCGCCAGCGGGCCGAGGATCATGATGGCGAGCATGCCGAAGAGGCCGGGCCCGTCGTCGTCGTCGCTGCGGCCGAAGGGAATCAGCCAGGCGAAGTTCACCAGGAACATCACCACCGAGGCGAGCGCCCCGGCGACCGAGGAGATCAGGATGTCCCGGTTGTAGACGTGGCTCAGCTCGTGCCCGAGCACGCCCCGCAGCTCGCGTTCGTCCAGCAGCTGCAGGATGCCGTCGGTGCAGCAGACGGCCGCGTTGCGCGGGTTGCGGCCGGTGGCGAAGGCGTTCGGCGCGGGGGTCGGGGAGATGTAGAGGCGCGGCATCGGCTGGCGGGCCGCGGTGGAGAGCTCGCGGACGATCCGGTAGAGCCGCGGCGCCTCGATCTCGCTGACCGGCCGGGCCCGCATGGCCCGCAGCGCGAGCTTGTCGCTGTTCCAGTAGGCGTAGGCGTTGGTGCCGAGGGCGACCAGCAGGGCGATCACCAAGCCGGTTCGGCCGAAGAATCCGCCGATCACCAAGATGAGCGCCGAGAGGCCGCCGAGCAGGACGGCGGTCCTCAGTCCGTTGTGCCGGCGGTGCACGTCAGGCCCTCCAATGGTGCGGTGGGGAAGCCCTTTCTGCCTCGTCCCTCTTGCCCGGTCAACGGGTGGGGGCCCGGGCCTTGTTCCCTTGTGACCGGCGTGACACCGCCGCGGCACCCCGCCGGGCCGGACCGCGACGGCCGGCCGGGCGGGTGCGCGCTCAGAACAGGCTTCCGCCGGCGACCTGGAGGACCAGCTGCGGAGCGAAGGAGAGGACCACGGCCACCGAGGCGGTGAGCCCCAGCGTGGCGGTCAGGGTGGCCGGCAGCCGGCCTTCGGCCCCGGCCTCGCCGACCGGTGCGGCGCCCGGTGCGGCACCTTCCTCGGCACCCGGCGCCGGGGCGAACAGCCGGGTCGTCCAGAGCAGGTAGTAGTACAGCGCGACGACCACGTTGGCGGCCATCACGACGGCCAGCCAGCCCAGCCCCGCGTCGACGGCCGCGCGGAACACCACGACCTTGCCGAACAGGCCGATCACGCCCGGGGGCAGCCCGGCCAGGCAGAGCAGGAAGAAGGCGAGCGCGAGGGCCGTCCAGCGGCGCCGGGCGAACAGGCCGCGGAAGTCGTCCACGCTGGTCCCGGCCCGGCGGCCGACCGCCGCGACCACGCCGAACGCGCCGAGGTTCACCACGCCGTAGATCAGCGCGTACGCGGCGGTGGCACCGAGCGGGTCGACCCCGGTGGGCGCGTAGCCGGCGGCGGCGAGCGGCACCAGCAGGTAGCCGGCCTGGCCGACGGACGACCAGGCGAGCAGCCGCACCGCGCTGTAGCGGGTGTCGAAGCGCTGGCGCAGCGCGCCGACGTTGCCCACCGTCATGGTGACGGCGGCCAGCACGGCGAGCGCCAGGCCCCAGGTGTGCGCGTACGGGCGGAAGGCGATGGTGGTGGCGAGCGCGAGGCCGGACAGGCCGGCCGCCTTGCCGACCACCGAGAGGTAGCCGGCCACCGGCAGCGGGGCGCCGATGTAGGTGTCGGGCACCCAGAAGTGGAACGGGACGGCGGCGACCTTGAAGGCGAACCCGACCAGGGTCAGCACGGCGCCCGCCTCGGCCAGCGGCTTGAGCTGCCCGGGGGCGTGTTCCAGGCCCTGGGCGACGGCGCCGAGGTGCAGGCTGCCGCTGGCCGCGTAGACGAAGCCGACGCCGAGCAGCATCACGGCCGTGGCGGTGACGGAGGAGACGAAGAACTTGAGCGCGGCCTCGGCGCCCCGGCCGTCCCGGCGCAGCGCGACCAGGGCGAAGGCGGGCAGCGAGGCGACCTCCAGCGCGATCACCATGGTGGCGAGGTCGCGGGAGGCGGGCAGCAGCGCGGCGCCGGTGGCGCTGGAGAGCAGCAGGAACCAGTACTCGCCGCCGGGCAGCTTCTCCTCCTCGACGGTGTGCGCGGAGAGCAGGGCGGCGATCAGCGCGCCGCCGAGGGCGAGCAGCTGGAACACCAGGGCGAAGTGGTCGGCGACGTACGAGCAGCCTCCCGCGGCGGAGACGCTGGTCGCTGGAGTGTCAGACCCCCCTGCTACGTTCTGCACACAGAAGGTCGCCCGGGGTGATCCCCCGGTGAGGGGGAGGAGTGCGATGAGGGCGAGGGCGAGTCCGGCCGCGGCGAGGCGGCCGAGCCACTTCCGGTGCCGCTCGGGCAGGAACAGGTCGGTGAGCAGGACGGCGAGGGAGGCCACCGCGGCGATCAGCGGGGGCGCGATCGCCACCCAGTCCACGGACTGGATCAGGCTGCCCGGGTTGGCTACGGCGAGGGAGGTCACAGTGTGCTGCCCCGTGGAGTGAGGTCCGAGTGCGGCGATCTGGGCTCCGAGCACGGTCAGCCACCCCCGAGGAGGTGCTTGACGGCGGGGTCGGAGAGGCCGAGCAGGAGCGCGGGCCAGAGGCCGGCGAGCAGGGTGAGGGCGGCCAGCGGCGTCCAGCTGACGGCCTCGTACGGGCGCAGGTCGGCGACCTGGTCCACCGGGGCGGGCTGCTGGGGGTCGCCCATGCAGACGCGCTTGACCACGATCAGCAGGTAGGCGGCGGTGAGGAGGGTGCCGAGACCGGCCAGGACCATGTAGGTGACGAACGCGGGGCGCGACAGGCCGTCGGCCGGGTCGAACGCGCCGAACATGGCGAGCAGCTCGCCCCAGAAGCCGGCCAGGCCGGGCAGGCCGAGGCTGGCCACGGCGGCGAAGGCGAGCAGCGCGCCGATCCGCGGGGCGCGGCCGTACAGGGCGGCGCCGGTGGCACCGGAGAGGGTGTCGAGGTCCGCCGTGCCGTAGCGGTCCTTGAGGGCGCCGACGAGGAAGAACAGCAGACCGGTGATCAGACCGTGGGCGATGTTGGCGAACAGCGCGCCGTTGACGCCCACCGGAGTGAGGGAGGCGATGCCCAGCAGCACGAAGCCCATGTGGCCGACGGAGGAGTACGCGATCAGGCGCTTGAGGTCGCCCTTGGCGCCGGGGCGGGCCAGCGCCAGACAGGCCAGTGATCCGTAGACGATGCCGACGGCGGCGAACGCGCCCAGGTAGGGGGCGAGCGTCGCGGTGCCGTCGGGCACGACCGGGAGGAGGACGCGGACCAGACCGTACGTGCCCATCTTCAGCAGCACGCCGGCGAGCAGCACCGAGCCGACCGTCGGGGCGGCGGTGTGCGCGTCCGGGAGCCAGCTGTGCAGCGGCCAGGCGGGAGCCTTGACCGCGAGCCCGACCATGATCGCCAGGGCGGCGATCACCTGGGTGGTGTGGCTCAGGCCGTTGCCGTGCGCGGCGGCCAGGGCCTGCATGTCGAAGGTGCCGGCCTTGCTGCCGATCAGCAGGAAGCCGAGCAGCATCACGGCCGAGCCGAGCAGCGTGTACAGGATGAACCGGTTGGCGGCCGGGGCCTTCGCCCCGCTCCCCCAGCGGGCGATCAGGAAGTACATCGGGATCAGCACGATCTCGAAGGCCAGGAAGAAGAGCAGGAGGTCCAACACCGCGAAGGTGGCGAGCATGCCGACTTCGAGGAGGAGGAACAGCCCGACGAAGGCCTTCGCCGACGGCACGCCATCCCCGCCCGGCAGCCGCTTCTCCGAGTACAGCGCGCAGAGGAAGGTGAGCAGTGCGGTCAGCACGATCAGCGGCAGCGAGATGCCGTCCACGCCGAGGTGGAGGCGCACGTTGAGGGCCGGGATCCAGGACACGTCGGTGGTGGCCTGCATCCGGGCGGGCTCGTCGTGGTCGAAACCGGCCGCCAGGGCGACGGTGAGCAGCAGCACCGCGCCGGTGACGACGCTGTTCAGCCGCAACGCCCGCCGGTCGGCGGCGGCCGGCTCCCGGCCGAACACCGGCGCCAGGGTGAGCGCGGCGCCGAGCAGCGGCAGCACCAGGAGGGCGATGAGGACTGCGTTCATCGGGGGCTCCTACGGGCGGCGGTCGGAATCGGGGGAACCGGGGGAACCGGGGAGAGGGGGTACGGCATCCGCTACACCGCCACCAGGACGGCCAGCAGGACGACGCCGGCGAGCAACGCGCTGAGGTAGGTCTGCGCGTTTCCGGTCTGCGCGAGCCGGACGGCCCGGCCGAGCAGGTTGGCGCCGGCCCCGCTGCCACGCACGTAGGTCTCGACGACCTCGCGGTCGAGGAAGCGGACCAGCCGGGCTGCGGCGGTCACCGGGCGGACGAACAGCGCGTGGTACAGCCGGTCGACGCCGAAGCCGTGCCGGGCCGGGCCGAACAGCGGGCCGAGCAGGGTGCGCCCGGGGTCGGCGACGATCACCTCGGCGGCCGGGGCTCCGGCCTGCTCGGGCACCCGGCCGGCGTCGGCCGGGGCCGGGCGGCCGGTGGCCAGCCGCGCGGTCGCCGAGCGCCAGGCGCCGTACGCCGCGAGCACGCCGACCACGGCGAGCCCGGTGCCGATGACGGCGGTGACGGCCGAGGGGCGCAGCGAGCCGCCGTCCAGCAGCGCGGGCAGCCAGTCCGAGCGCAGGCCGGCGACGCCGAAGCCCATGGTCGGGATCGCCAGCACCCAGAGCGGCCAGCGCATCGCGGGCGGCTCGGCGGTGGCCGGGTCGGCCTCGTCGAGCTCGGGCGAGTACGGCGCGTCCGCCTCGTGCCCGGCCTCAGACGCCACGGCCTGAGACGCTCCGGCCTGAGACTGAGACGCTGCGCCAGCCTGCGCCCCGGCAGCCTGCGGGCTGTGGAAGCTGACCAGGAAGAGCCGGGTCGCGTACGCGGCGGTGAGCAGCGCGGTGAGTCCGGCGGAGATCAGCACGATCCACCCGGCGGCCTCCGGCACGGCCGAGGCCGGGCCGAGCCCGTTGGTGAGCGCCTCGCCGTTGGCGGCGTGCTCGGCGGCGGTCAGCACCGCCTCCTTGCTGAAGAAGCCGGAGAACGGCGGCAGCCCGACCAGGGCGACGAGCGCGATGCCCATCGTCCAGTAGGCGTCCGGGACGCGCTTGCGCAGCCCGGGAATCCGGGACATCGCGGAGATCGAGTTGGTGTGCGCGGCGTGGATCACCACGCCGGCGGCCAGGAACAGCAGCGCCTTGAAGGCGCCGTGGCTGACCAGGTGGAAGACGGAGGCCTCGCGGTCGCCGGTGGCCAGCGCCCCGGCCATGTAGCCGAGCTGGCCGACGGTGGAGTAGGCGAGCACCCGTTTGAGGTCGTCCTGGGCGAGCGCACAGAGCGCCGAGCCGATCATCGTCACGGCGGCCATCACGGCCAGCACGACCAGCGCCGCGCCCGACAGCAGGAACACCGGCAGCAGCCGGGCGACCAGGTAGATGCCGGCCGCGACCATGGTGGCGGCGTGGATCAGCGCGGAGACCGGCGTCGGGCCGGCCATGGCGTCCGGGAGCCAGGTGTGCAGCGGGAACTGCGCGCTCTTGCCGGCCACCCCGGCGAGCAGCAGCAGGGCGATCAGCGTCGGGTGGCCGAGCCGCCCGTCGGTCGCGGCGGCCAGCACGTCGGGGATCCGGAAGCTGCCGGCGTCCGCGCCGAGCAGGAAGATCCCGAACAGGAACGGCACGTCGCCGAGCTTGGTGACCAGGAAGGCCTTCAGCGAGGCCGAGCGGGCGTCCTCGGTCTCCCAGTGGTGGCCGATCAGGAAGTACGAGCAGATGCCCATGACCTCCCAGCCGACCAGCAGCACGATCAGGTCGCCCGAGTAGACCACCAGGAACATCGCCGCGGTGAACAGCGAGACCAGCGCGGCGTACGACGGGTAGCGCGGGTCCTTCCTGAGGTACGCGGTCGAGTAGACCTGCACGCAGGTGGCGACCAGGCCGACCAGCACGGAGATCAGCGAGCTGAAGCCGTCCAGGTGGAGGGCGAGCGCGATGTCCGGGCCACCGGTCGGAGTGAGCCGGGTGGCGGCGTCCAGCGCCTGGCCGGTGCCGAGCTGGAGGGCGACGACCAGGGCGAGCACGGCTGAGACGGCGACCGGCACGATGGCCAGCGGCCGGGCCAGGCCGGGCGCCTTCTTGCCGACGGCCAGGGTCGCGGCGGCCCCGAGTGCGGGCAGCGCGGGGACGAGGGCGGGCAGGGCGAGGTTCATGCGGCGGCCTGGCCCTTCAGCGCCTCGGCTCCGGCCGGCGTCTCCTCGGCGAGCGGCTCCGCCGGATCGCCGAGCGCGGTGGCCCGGTCGATGTCCGCGGTGCCCCGGGCCCGGAACAGCAGCAGGACGATGGCGAGCCCCAGCCCGATCTCGGCGGCGGCGACGGTGATGGTGAACAGGGTGAGCGCCTGGCCGGCGTGCAGCGAGTCGCGCAGCCAGGTGTCGAAGGCGACCAGGTTGAGGTTGACGGCGTTGAGCATCAGCTCGACGGACATCAGGACCAGGACGGCGTTGCGCCGGGCGAGCACGCCGTACACGCCGACGCTGAACAGCAGCGCGGCGAGGACGACGGGGTAGGCGAGGTGCATCAGCTCTCCTCCGGCGCGGACGGCGCGGACGGCGCAGCGGGCGCAGCCTCTGCGGCCTTCGGGGCCGCCGGGGCCTCTGCGTCCGCCGTGGCCTCAGGGGCCTCAGGGGCCGCCGGGTTCTCCGGCGCAGGCCGGGGCACGGTGGCGGCGACGGTCCCGTTCGAGCCCACCGGCCGGCCGGCGCGCAGCCGGCCCGCCCGGGGCGGCGGCACCCGCCGCGTCGACCCGCGCGACAGCACGATCGCGCCGACCAGCGCCGCCAGCAGCAGCACGGAGAGGGCCTCGAAGGGCAGCACCCAGTGGCGGAACAGGCTCGCCCCGGTGACGGCGGCCGAGCCGCCCCCCGCGCCGAGGTCGATCCAGGAGGTCCGGAAGGCGTCGACGACCAGCGTCACCAGCGTCCCGGCCGAGGCGAGCGCCACGACCAGGGCCACCCAGCGGTTCTTGGAGTCGGCGTCCGGCGAGCGCCCGATCGGCGCCTTGGTGAGCATCAGCCCGAACAGCACCAGGACGATCACCGAGCCGAGGTAGATCAGCACCTGCACCCAGGCGATGAACTCGGCGGTGAGCAGCAGGAACTCCACCGCCAGCCCGCCCAGCGCGACCACCAGCCAGAGCGCGGCGTGCACCAGTTGCTTGGTGCTGACGGCGACCACGGCCGAGCCGAGCACGGCGATGCCGACCAGCAGGAAGACGATCTCCACCCCGGTCGGGGACAGGAACGAACGGGCGGCCGGCTCCAGCGAGCCGGTCGCCGCGAGCAGGGTGGCGGCGCTCACTGGGCCTCCCCCTCGTCCGAGGCCGCCGAGGCGGCCGCTGCTGCCGCTGCGGCGGCGGCCAGCTTGTCCGCCGCCTTGCGCGCGGTGGTGATCTCCTTGGGCTCCTCGGCCGCCGGGTCCAGCGCCGGCGGCGCCGGGACGGTCCACATCCACTCGCGGAGCTTGTCCCGCTCGTGGGTCAGCTCCAGGATGTCGGTCTCGGCGTACTCGAACTCGGGCGACCAGAACAGCGCGTCGAAGGGGCACACCTCGATGCAGATCCCGCAGTACATGCAGAGCGAGAAGTCGATGGCGAACCGGTCCAGCACGTTGCGGGTGCGGGCCCGCGCGTTCGGCTCGGCGGCCGGCAGCGTCTCCTTGTGGGAGTCGATGTAGATGCACCAGTCCGGGCACTCGCGCGCGCAGAGCATGCACACCGTGCAGTTCTCCTCCAGCAGCGCGATGACGCCGCGCGAACGCGGCGGCAGCACCGGCTGCACGTCGGGGTACTGCGCGGTGACGGTCTTCTTCGTCATCGTCCGCAGGGTCACGGCCAGGCCCTTGGCCAGGCCGGCACCGGGAAAACTCATGAGATCGCCACCTTGATGACGCCGGTCAGGGCCAGCTGGACGAGGGCGAGCGGAATCAGCACGGTCCACGCGAAGCGCATCAGCTGGTCCTCGCGCAGACGCGGGTAGGTGACCCGCAGCCAGATGACCACGAAGGCCAGCGCGAAGGTCTTCAGGATCATCCAGAGCCAGCCGAGCTGGTCCGCCAGCGGGCCGTGCCAGCCGCCCAGGAAGAGCACCGCGGTCAGCGCCGACACCACCAGGATGCCCGCGTACTCCGACAGCAGGAAGAACCCGAAGCGCAGGCCCGTGTACTCGGTGTACGCGCCGAAGATGATCTCCGAGTCGGCGACCGGCATGTCGAACGGCGGGCGCTGGAGCTCGGCCAGGCCGGCCGTGAAGAACACGAACGCGCCGATGAGCTGCCAGGGCAGCCAGTACCACTCCCAGGCGTCCACGATCCCGGGCAGCGAGAGCGTGCCGGCGGCCATCGCCACCGAGGCCGCCGCCAGCACCATCGGCAGCTCGTACGACATCAGCTGCGCGGCCGTGCGCAGGCCGCCGAGCAGCGAGAACTTGTTCGCCGAGGCCCAGCCGGCCATCAGCTTGCCGATCACGCCGACGCCCATCACGGCCAGCACGAAGAACAGGCCGGCGTCGATCGCCTGGCCGACGAAGCCGTTCGGGCCGACCGGGATCGCCAGCAGCACGAAGAGGTACGGCAGCAGCGAGACGGCGGGCGCCAGCTGGAAGATCCGGCGGTCCGCCCCGGCCGGGACGATGTCCTCCTTCTGCGCGAACTTCACGCCGTCCGCGACGAGCTGCGCCCAGCCGTGGAAGCCGCCCGCGTACATCGGGCCGAGCCGGCCCTGCATGTGCGCCATGACCTTGTGCTCGGTCTGGCCGATGACCAGCGGGAGGGTGAGGAAGACGACCAGGGTGGCGACGCAGCGCAGCACCGTGTCGAGCAGGTTCACGCGCCGTCTCCGTCCTGGCCGGCCGGTCCGGCCGACGTCTCGTCCTGCTCACCCGCGGGCGCGGCGGGCTTCGCCGGCTCGACGGGCGACTGCTCCTCGGCAGACTCCTCCGCAGGCTTCTCCACAGGCTTCGCGGGCTCGGCCGGTGTCTGCGCCTCGGCCGGTGCCTTCGCCTCGGCGAGCTTCGCGGGCTCGTCGTGCGCGGGCACCGGGTTGTGCCAGGGCGCGTCCGAGGACCGGGTCCGCGGCGACGCCGAGCCCTCGGCCTTCGGCTCGGCAGGCGCAGCGGCCTCGGCAGCCTCGGCGGGCGCCGCCTCCGCAGCCTGACTGACCGATCCGTCGGACACCGACCTGACCCGGCGCGGCCGGTCCGCCCGCACCACGGGCGCCGCCTCGCCAGCGGCCGAAGCAGCGGCCGAACCAGCGGTCGGAGCAGCAGCCTCACCAGCAGCCGAAGCAGCGTCCGGAGCAACGGCACCAGCCGCCTCGGCCCCCGCCTGACTCGCCGACCCCTCCGCCACCGTCCTGGTCCGCCGCGGCCGGTCCGCCCGCACCGCCGCCGCACCCTCGGCGCCGGCAGCAGCACCAGCAGCAGCGCCGGCAGCACCAGCAGCCCGGGGCGTCCGCCCGGCCGCGCCCGCCGCCCGCGCACCACGCGCGGGCCGCTCGGCGACCGGTGGCAGGGTGCCCTTCAGCGGCCCCCACTCGTTCGGGTCCGGCACCCCGGCCGGCTGCATCTTGCGCCGGGCGGGCCCGTCGCCGTGGTCCGACTCGCCCGGCTCCTTGGCTCCCGGCCAGGCCTTGGCGACCCGGGCCGCGAGCACGAACTCCTTGCGCAGCGGGTACCCCTCGAAGCCGTCCGGCAGCAGCAGGGTGGCGAGGTAGGGGTGTCCGGGGAAGTCGATGCCGAACATCTCGTGGGTCTCACGCTCGTGCCAGGCGGCGCCCGCGTAGACCGGGACGGCGGTGGGCAGCGCGGCCTTGTCCCGCGGCACCCGGGTGCGCAGCGCCAGGTGGCGCAGCACGCCCGGGGCGTCGGCGGAGGCGAGGTGGGCGACCACGGAGAAGCCCTCGGCCAGTTCGTCGACGGCGCTCAGCCAGTCGAAGTAGCCCAGGCCGAGCGTGTCGCGGGCGTTGGTGAGCGCCTCGATCCAGTGCTCGGCGGGGACGTCGACGGTGACCAGCCCGTAAGCCTCGGCGCCGGTCGCCCACTCCCCGACCGACGCCGCGTACTGCTCGGCGGAAGTCATGAGGCCCCTCCCTCGGTCGAAGGCCCCGTCACCAGCGGGCGGCGCAGCGCCGCCGCGGGCGCGGCGTAGCGGTCGGGCAGCGACTCGGCGGCGATCTTCTCCTGGAGCTTGAGGATGCCCTGGAGCAGCGCCTCGGGCCGGGGCGGGCAGCCGGGCACGTAGACGTCGACCGGGATGATCTGGTCCACGCCCTTGGTCACCGAGTAGGAGTCCCAGTACGGGCCGCCGGAGTTGGAGCAGGCGCCGAAGGAGATGACGTACTTCGGCTCGGGCATCTGCTCGTAGAGGCGCTTGACGGCGGGCGCCATCTTGTCGGTCACCGTCCCCGAGACGATCATCAGGTCGGCCTGACGGGGTCCGGGCGCGAACGGAATGACACCCATCCGGATGAAGTCGTGTTTGGCCATGGACGCGGCGATGAACTCGATCGCGCAGCAGGCCAGGCCGAAGTTGAAGCACCAGAGGCTGTAGCGGCGGCCCCAGTTGAGCACGACCTTGACCGGGTCGGGCGCGAGCCGGGCCAGCGGGCCGATGCCACGGCGCTCGACGGCGCCGGGGCGCGACGGGTCCGGGAGGCCGAGTGGGACCGGCCCGCCCTGGGCGCCGTGCGAGTGGGTGTGCGTCACGTCCATTCCAGAACGCCCTTCTTCCAGGCGTAGAGCAGGCCGACCGCGAGGAAGCCGATGAAGAGGAACATCTCGATCAGCGTTCCGGCGCCGTACCCGGCGGTGGCGAAGACCGTCGCCCACGGGAACAGGTAGATCGCGTCGACCGCGAAGATCACGTACAGGAAGGCGTACACGTAGTAGCGGATCTGGGTGTGCGCCCAGTCCTCGCCCACCGGGTCCACCCCGCACTCGTAGGCGAGGAGTTTCTCGGGCGAGTACACCACCGGCCGCAGCAGGCGGTTGGCCGTGAACGCCGCGGCGACGAAGAGCACCCCGACGACGGCCAGCAGGCCCATCGCGGCGTACGCGTCGAAGTAGCCGCCGCCGACCGCCGGGTCGGCCGCGACGGCAGCCGCATGCTGCCCCTCCATGCCTTCGCCCTCCACCTCGGCCGTGAACAACCCCTCAAGGCAGTTCTACGACGTTTCCTCGCACGGTCATAACCATGGCCAATGCGTGAGTCTAAGGGGACGGCTCCGCTCCGCCCGAACCCTGCCCGCTCCGCAAGACGTCCGGTGGACACTCCCGCGAGCACCGGGCAGTGGCCCGACGACCAGGACGGGGGTAGGGATAACCCCCGTCCCGGAAGATGTATCACCCCCATGGCATCTCCCGCCCCGGGTTCGGGAAGCTTGCTCCACCAGCTCGACCAAGAGGGACGGTAGATCCAGATGAAGCCGCTGCACCGCCGCACCGTGGATGCCATCAAGGAGCAGGACGCTCAGATGGTCCGCTCGCCGCTGTACGGCGCGCAGATGTGGCGGCAGGTCGGCCAGCTGCTGCTCAACCTGCCGCTCGGCGTCGCCGGCTTCACGCTCACCGCCATCACGCTCACGGCCGGCCTGGGGATGTCGATCACCGTGGTCGGCCTGCCGCTGCTGGCCGGCGGGCTGGCCGTCTCCCGCGCCCTGGGCGGGCTGGGCCGCTGGCGGGCCCGGGCGGCGTACGACTCCGCGATCCACGAGCCGGAGCCGGTGCAGCAGCGCCGGCCGGGGGTGGTGGGCTTCACCATCGCCCACCTGACCGACCTGCTGAACTGGCGCTCGGCGCTCTACAACGTGCTGATGCTGCCCTGGGGCATCCTGAGCTTCACGGTGGCCCTGGTCGCGGTCACCGTGATGTGGCCGGTGCTGCCCTGGGTGATCCGGGCGCTGGCGGCGGTCGACCGGATCCTGGTCGAGTCGCTGCTCTTCCCGGGCGCCCTGGCCGAGCGGGTGCGCGAGCTGGAGGACGACCGCGGCACGGTGGTCGACACCGCCGCCGCCGACCTGCGCCGGATCGAGCGCGACCTGCACGACGGCGCCCAGGCCCGCCTGGTCGCGCTGGCCATGGACCTGGGCATGGCCAAGGAGCGGCTGCGCGAGGTCGAGACCGAGGACGACGTGGTGGCCGCCACGAAGATGGTCGACAACGCGCACGGCGAGGTGAAGCTGGCCCTCCAGGAGCTGCGCGACCTGGCCCGGGGCATCCACCCGGCGGTGCTCACCGACCGCGGCCTGGACGCGGCCCTGTCCTCGGTCGCCGCCCGCTGCACCGTCCCCGGCGGGGTCAAGGTGAACGTCGACCTGAAGGGGCCGGACGGCCAGGCCGAGCGCCCGGACTCGGCGGTCGAGGGCATCGCGTACTTCACCGTCAGCGAGCTGCTGACCAACGTCTCCAAGCACGCCGGCGCCCGCACCGCCTCGGTCGACGTCTGGCGCTCCGACAACCAGCTGATGGTGCTGGTCCAGGACGACGGCAAGGGCGGCGCCGCCCCCTACCCGGGCAGCGGCCTGGCCGGGCTGACCGAGCGGATCCGCGCGGTGGACGGGGTGCTCCTGGTGCAGAGTCCGGAGGGCGGCCCGAGCAGCATCACCGTCGAACTGCCCTGGCGCACCCGCACCGCCCGCCGCTGAACCGGGGCGCGGCACGGCGCCGGGACCTCGTCGAGGAAGTGACGAGGTCCCGGCGCCGCTCCGGCAGGGCGGCCGGTCCGCGGAACCCTTGCGCGGTGCCGGGGTCCGGAGCCGGGTCCTACGGGCTCTCCAGGGCGCCGAGGGTGACGTCGGCGGTCCGGCTGTTGCCGTCCCTGGTGTAGGCGACGGTGGCCTTGTCTCCCGGGGTGAGCGAGGCGAGCGCGGTGGTGAGCGCGTTCAGCGAGTCGACCGTAGCGTCCCCGATCTTGGTGATCACGTCGCCGGCCTGCATCCCCGCCGAGGCGGCCGGGCCGCCCGAGGTGACCGCCACGATGACCGCGCCGGCGGGCTTGAACTGCTGGTTGAAGCTGGTCCGGGCGGTGATGCCGAGCGCGGCCCGGCCGGAGTTGGTGACCTTGCCCTGCTTGATCAGCTGGTCGGTGATGTTGGTGATGGTGGACGCCGGGATGGCGAAGCCGATGCCGGGCGCGGCCGCGCCGTTGGCCTCGGGCTCCGTCGCCGCGAGCGTGTTGATGCCGATCACCTGGCTGTCGAGGTTGACCAGCGCGCCGCCGCTGTTGCCCGGGTTGATCGCGGCCGAGGTCTGCACCATGTTGCCGATGGTGGCGCCGGGCGAGCCGCCGCCCCTGGGTTCGGAGACGGTCCGTCCGGTGGCCGAGACGATGCCCTGGGTGACGCTGCTGGAGAGGCCGAGCGGGCTGCCCATGGCGAGGGTGATCTGGCCGAGCTGGACCTTGCCGGAGTCGCCGAAGGCGGCCGGCTTGAGGCCGCTCGGCGGGCTGCTCAGCTTGATCACCGCGAGGTCGGTGTCGGGGTAGCTGCCGACCAGGGTGGCGTCCAGCGACTTGGTGCTGTTGGCGAGGGTGACGGTGAAGGTGGTCGCGGTGCCCACCACGTGGGCGTTGGTGACGATGTCGCCCTTGTCGTCGTAGACGATCCCGGAGCCGAGGCTGTCGCCGGTGGTGATCTGCACCACCGAGGGCAGCACGTCGGCGATGACCCGCTGGTAGTCGTCCTGCAACTGGTTCCCGTCGGCCGACCGCGCGGGGGCCGACGAGGCCGGCCGGGCCGAGCCGGAGCTCGACGGGGAGCCCGCGGCCTGCGAGGCGGACGAGGAGGAGCCGCTGCTGCACCCGGCCAGCGCCAGCGCGGTCAGTACGGCCAGCGCGCCGGGCACGAGCAACCGGCCGTGGGCCGTCCTGGGGCCGGTCGGCCGGGGCCCGGCCGGCAGGGGGCGGGCGTGTTCCTTCTTTCGGCTCACCTGACTGCCTCCGATTCGTCACCACGCTGAGAGCACGGAAATCTTTGTCAGCATTTCACCGATTTGTCCGATTTGACGGCTCGACTCGCCCGGCACTCACCACGGAAACCCGAACACCCTAGAATCGGCCCATGACTTGGTTGATCACCGGCGGTGCCGGATACATCGGCGGGCACGTCGTCCGCCAGCTGCTCGACGCCGGTGAGCGCGTCGCCGTCCTGGACGACCTCAGCACCGGCGACGCCTCCCGCCTGCCGGAGGGCGTCGCCCTGGTCGAGGGCTCCACCCTGGACCGGGCCGCCCTGGACGCCGCCATCCGCGAGCACGCGATCGAGGGCATCCTGCACTTCGCCGCCAAGAAGCAGGTCGGCGAGTCCGTCGAGCAGCCGTTCTTCTACTACCGGGAGAACATGATCGGCCTGCAGACCGTCCTGGAGGCCGCCGCCGAGGGCGGGGTCAAGCGCTTCCTCTTCTCCTCCTCCGCCGCCGTCTACGGCATGCCGGACGTCGACCTGGTCACCGAGTCGACCCCGTGCGCCCCGATGAGCCCGTACGGCGAGACCAAGCTGGCCGGCGAGTGGCTGGTCGCCGCGGCCGGGAAGGCCCACGGCATCTCCACCGTGGCGCTGCGCTACTTCAACGTGGCCGGTGCCGCCTCCCCCGAGCTGTCCGACACCGGGGTCTTCAACCTGATCCCGATGGTCTTCGAGCGGCTCACCGCCGGCGAGGCCCCGCGGGTCTTCGGCGACGACTACCCCACCCAGGACGGCAGCTGCGTCCGCGACTTCATCCACGTCTCCGACATCGCCTCGGCCCACGTCGCGGCCGCCAAGCGGCTGGCCGCCGACCCGGCCGGCGAGACCTCGCTGGTGCTCAACATCGGCCGCGGCGAGGGCGTCAGCGTCAAGGAGATGCTGGAGGTGATCGGCAAGGTCACCGGTTACGACACCACCCCCGAGGTGACCCCGCGCCGCGCCGGCGACCCCGCGCGGGTGGTGGCCTCGGCCGACCTGATCCGCCGCGAGCTGGGCTGGGGCGCCCGCCACGACGTGGCGGAGATGGTGGCCTCCGCGTGGGACGGCTGGTGCAGCCGCCACCCCGGGGCCCGCAAGGCCTGATCGGACGCGTCCGACGGCGGCGGGGCGCCCGCCCCGCCGCCGCGCCGGTTCAGCGCGCCGGGACGGCCGTGCCGTAGAAGGCGTCCAGCGCGTACACGCAGCGGTCCTTGGAGCCGACGAAGACCCGGCCGCCGACCGCGACCGGCGAGCCGGTCAGCTCGCCCTTGGTGCCGAGCTCCCAGCGCAGCTGACCGCTCGCCAGGTCCAGGGTGTGCAGCGAGTGGTCCCGGCTGCCCAGGTGCACCAGGCCGTCGGCCACCGCCGGGGAGCCGACGATCTCGCCGCGCGCCGTGTAGCGCCAGCGCTCCCGGCCGCTCGCCGCCTCGAAGGCGTACAGCACCCCGCCGCTGCCGACCAGCACCATGCCGTCCCCGACCACCACCGGCTCGGCGCCCTGGCGGTTGCCGGTGACCCCGCGCCAGCGGTCCCGGCCGGTGGCCGCGTCCAGCGCGTACACCGTCCCGAGGTAGTCGGCCACGTAGACCGCGTCGGCGTCCAGCGCGGGCGGGGTGAACAGCACCACCGGGGCCTCGAAGCGCCAGCGCTCGACCCCGCTGGCCGCGTCCAGCGCGTACACCCGGGAGCCGGCCGTCACGTACAGCACGCCGCCGCGCTCGACCGGGTGCGAGGGCACGTCCTCGCCGACCGGGAAGGACCAGCGCAGGCCGGCGCCGTGCGGGTCGATGCAGCGCAGCCGCCCGGCCCCGTAGTAGTAGGCCGCGCCGGCCACCAGGACCGGTCCGGACTGCGGGTTCTCGTAGTCCTGCTGGGCGTCGTCGGCCCGCCACAGCTCGGCGCCGTTGGCGGCCGAGCGCAGCTGGACGCCGCCGCCGCGGACGCCGCAGCACAGCACCCCGTCGGCGGCGGAGAGCGAGTAGACCCAGCCGTCCAGTGAGGTGCGCCAGCGCTCGGTGCCGTCCGCGACGTCCACGGTGTACAGGTGCGGGCCGTCGGCCGCGTGCACCCGGCCGGCGTCCACCGCGAGCGCCCAGGCGACGTCCCGGGTCTTGTAGCGCCGCTCGCCGGAGGCGATGTCCAGCGCGTGCACCTCGAAGCTGGAGACGAAGAGCGTGCCGTCGGCGACCACCGGGGTGCCCCAGACGTCGTTGGACATCCGGAACCGCCAGGGGCGCCAGCGGGCGGCCGGCGCCGGCGGCGGGGTGATCCGGCGGACCCAGTCGGTCTCGGCCGGGGCGGTGCCCGGGCCGGGCTGCTCGTGCTCGGCCCGCGGCCCGGGGCCTATCCGCACCGAGGCTCCGGACAGCCGCACCTCGACGGCCCCGCCGCCGCCCGGCGCGCGGTGCTTGTTGGGGGAGGCGATCTTCGCGGTCGGGATCTCGCCGTCGGACACCGGGCCCGGCCTCCGCCCCGTGTGCACCGGCCCGGACGGCGGCGGCGCGTGCCCCCCGCCCAGGTGGGTGCGCGGGTCGTCCAGGCCGGGACGCTGCACCGGGACCGGCTGGTGCGGCTGCGGCGGCTGGTGGGGCTGGAGCGGGCCGGCCTGCGGCGGCCCGGCCGGGGGCGGTGGCGCGCCGCCCGGCAGCTGGACGGCCCGGGGCGGCGCGCTCGGGCGGCGGCCGCGCTTGCGCTCGATCAGCTCCAGCGCGTTCACGGGGAGCCAGTCGCCGACCTCGCCGGCGGCGTCGTCCCGGGAGAACAGGTGCGGGGCCAGTTCGGCCTGGATCTGCGCCGGGGTGGGCCGGTGCTCGGGCGAGGGCCGCATGCAGGCGCGGACCAGGTCCATCAGCTCGCGCGGCATCCCGGACAGGTCCGGCTCCTCGCGCAGCAGCTGGAACACCGTCTCGACCGGGTTGGAGCCACTGAAGGGCGGGTGCCCGGTCGCGCAGAACACCATCAGCGAGCCGAGCGAGAAGACGTCGCTGGCGCCCCGGACGTTACGGCTGTCCTTGGCCTGCTCGGGGGACATGTAGGCGGGGGTGCCGACCGCGACGTTGGTCATGGTGAGCCGGGTGCTGGAGACGCCGGAGGCGATGCCGAAGTCGATCACCTTCGGGCCGTCCTCGACCACCAGCACGTTGGAGGGCTTGAGGTCCCGGTGGATCAGCCCGGCCGCGTGGATGGACTGCAGCGCCTCGGCGATGCCCGCGATCAGCCAGCGGGTGGCGTCCACCGGCAGCGGACCGCACTCCTCGACCAGGTCCTCCAGCGAGGGGGCCGGGATGTACGCGGTGGCCAGCCAGGGCACCCGGGCGTCCGCGTCGGCGTCCACCACGGCCGCGGTGTAGAAACCGCCGACCGTCTTGGCCGCCTCGATCTCGCGGGCGAAGCGGACGCGGAACAGCTCGTCCTCGGCCAGTTCCCCCCGGACGGTCTTGATGGCCACCCGCCGGCCGGAGGCGGAGCGCGCCAGGTAGACCAGCCCCATCCCACCCGCGCCGAGCCGCCCCAGCACCTCGAAGGGCCCGATCCGCCTCGGATCGTGCGCCGTCAGCTGGTCCACTCCGCTGCCACCTCCCCGTTTTCCGCACCCGCCGCGTGGTGCCGGACCCGATTCTCCAATGCCGCCCGGCCCATCTCCAACCTCCCCCGCCCAGAGCCGACGGCCGCCCCGGGAGCGCCGCCGTCCGGCCGGTGATGACGGAACGGCCGGATTCTGACGCCCGTTCCGGCCGCGGCTTGCACCCGGACGCCCGGACCCTCCCCTTCGGCGCCGATCTTCCGACGCCGCCAGTCGTCACGCTCTGTCACTCGATCACCCCTCAGCGGACTCGCCGTCACGCTGTGGGGTCAAAGGCACACGGGGGGGCTTCAACGACGCCTGCGGAGCGCGGTGAATATCCGTCCGAAGTGGTTCATGCCCCTATAGCAACCCCCCGTGCGGAGTAATAGTCGCATCACCGAATCGCGCCAAGATCGTGCCACGGTAAGCTGACGGCATGACAGGACAAGTTCGCACCGTCGACGGTCGCGTCGCCGGGCGACGCGGACAGGAAACGCGGCAGAAGCTGCTCGACTGCCTCCGCGAGATGCTCAGCACGTCGCCGTACCGGGACGTCAAGGTCATCGACGTCGCCCGTATGGCGGGTACCTCCCCCGCGACCTTCTACCAGTACTTCCCGGATGTCGAGGGCGCTGTCCTCGAAATCGCCGAGGAAATGGCCAAGGACGCCGACACCCTCAAAGAGCTGGTGGCCGGAAAGTCCTGGGCAGGGAAGTCCGGTCCGACCACTTCGGAAGAACTGGTCGACGGATTCCTCGCCTTCTGGCGCAAGAACGACGCCATTCTCCGAGTGGTCACGCTCGGTGCCGCCGAAGGGGACAAGCGGTTCTTCAAGATCCGCATGACGGTCCTCAACGCGGTCGCCAAGCCGCTCGCGGAGGCCGTCAAGGAACTCCAGGCGAAGGGCCAGGCCGACAAGTCGCTCGACCCGAACGCCGTCGCCGGGGCCCTGGTCTCGCTGCTCGCCTCGGCGGCCGAGCACCAGAAGGCCTTCACCGCCTGGGGCGTCAAGGTCAAGGACCTCAAGCCCAACCTCGCTCCCCTGGTGTACCTGGGCGTCACCGGCAAGAAGCCGCCCAAGTAGACCATCCGCTCAACCGACCATCCGCTCCGCGCGCAGCCCCGGCCTCCTGTCCGGGGTACGACGGACGGCGGCCGTGTCCTCGGGGGAGGTCCGCCGACGTACCGCACGCGCGCCAGACATGCCGGTGGGCGGGCACCCCTCACACAGGGTGCCCGCCCACCGGCATGTTCGCGTTGCGGCCCCTCAGGGGCCCTAGGTGCCCCGCGCCGTCAGGGGCAGCGGACCACCTGGCCGGCGTAGGCGAGCCCGCCGCCGAAGCCGAAGAGCAGGACCGGGTCGCCCGGGGACAGCTCGCCGCGTTCGACCAGCTTGGAGAAGGCCAGCGGGATCGAGGCGGCCGAGGTGTTGCCGGAGTCGACCACGTCCCGGGCCACCACCGCGTCGGTGAGGCCCAGCTTGGCGGCGATCGAGTCGATGATCCGCAGGTTGGCCTGGTGCGGCACGAAGCCCTTCAGCTCCGACGGGTCGATCCCGGCCTGCTCGCAGGCCCGGCGGGCCAGCGGGGCGAGCTGGGTGGTGGCCCAGCGGAACACCGACTGGCCCTGCTGGCTGATCACCGGGTCCCAGCCGGTGATCACCACGGCGTCGCCCTTCTCCGGCTCGGAGCCCCAGACCACCGGGCCGATGCCGGGCTCGGCACCGTCCTCCTGGGCCTCGACCACCGCGGCGCCGGCGCCGTCGCCGAAGATCACGCAGGTGGTGCGGTCGGTCCAGTCCAGCGTGTCGGACATCCGCTCGGCGCCGATCACCAGCGCGCGGCGCGCCGCGCCGGCCCGGATCGCGTGGTCGGCGGTGGCCAGGGCGTACGAGAAGCCGGAGCAGACCGTGTTGATGTCGTACGCGGCGGGCGCCCGGACGCCGAGCCGGGCGGCCACGGCGGCGGCGGTGTTGGGGCTGCGCTCGATCGCGGTGCAGGTGGCGACCACGATCAGGTCGATCTCGTCGGCCGTCCGGCCGCTCTTGGCGAGCGCCTTCTGCGCGGCCTCGGTGGCGAGGTCGACCAGGGTCTCGCCCTCGGCGATGTGCCGGGTTCTGACGCCCACCCGGCTACGGATCCACTCGTCGTTGGTGTCGACGAGCGCCTCCAGGTCGTCGTTGGAGAGGACCTTGGGGGGCTGGTAGTGGCCGAGTGCCACAATGCGCGAACCGCTCATAGTGCCATGGAACCGGGTTACCCACTGGTCAGCGGGGCGCGCCCGGCTACAGGATCCGCCCCCGCGATCTGTAGGAGCCCGACAAGGGGCGTTGCGGCGACTGGCCTCCGGGCGCGCCGGGATCGACGCCGATGCGGACGACGGGGCGGGCACCGCCGCCGATGACGGGGCCGGCACCGCCCGGAACACCGTTCGGACGCCACCGGAACGCCGCCGGAACGCCGCAGTCGGGCCGGGGTCAGGCCGGGGTCGGAACGCCGGGGTCAGGCGGACAGCGAGGCGGCGTCGCCCATCACGATCACCGGGTGGGCCGCCGGGTCCAGGGTGCGGATCAGCTCGGCCATCTTGTCCTCGGGGATCGAGACGCAGCCGTGGGTGGGGCCGTCGTGGTCGACGTGGATCCAGATCCCGCCGCCCTTCTTCGCCCCCATCGGGCGGCGCGGGTCCAGCGGGGAGTTTCCGGGCACCCGGTTGTAGTTGATCGCGACCACGTAGTCGAAGGAGCCGGCCAGCTGGTCGCCGAAGAAGCCCGTCCCGGAGACCACGAAGCTCGGGTCCTTGTCGTACGGGAGCTTGCTGCCCGGGTCGGCCTTGCGGCCGCCCGCGTCGGAGAGCGCGAAGACGCCGATCGGGCTGCGCAGGTCGCCCTCGTTGTGGTCGGTGGTCCAGCCGTTGTTGCCGTTGTGGCCCTGCCAGGTCTCGCCGGCCAGCCAGCGGCCCTCGGGGGTGCGGGTCCAGAGGGTGACGGTGTTCTTGTTGCCGTTCTTGTCCTGGCCGGAGGCGAGCACCACCTGGGTGGTCTCGGTGGGTATCTTCGCGACGAAGTCGGCGCCGAGGCCGGGTATCGCGGCGACCGAGCCGTCCGCACGGACCTGGCTGCGGTCGGCGGCCGGGGGCTGGGTCTGCCGGTCGGCGGCGGCCCGGGCGGCGGGAGCCGGCTGGTCGGGCGTGCTGACGCCCTCCGGGCCGGGGCCGTCGGCGGCCGCGGCGACGGGCTTGGCGTCGTCCTGGCCGACGGTGTACCAGCCGGCGGCGGCCGCGACCAGCAACGCGGTGCCGGCCATCACCGCCTTGCCGTGACGCTTCTTCTTCGCCTTCCGGCGGTGCCCCCGAGCGGCCGCCCGGGGGCCCACGGGCGCCGCCGCGGGCGGGGGCGTGGGCTGCCGGACGGGCTCCGGCTCGAACGCGTACACCGGCTCGGCGTCGTACACCGACTCGGCGGCGACGAGCGGGTCGGGCCCGACGGCGTACGGCTGGGATGGCTGGAACGGCTGGAACGGCTGCTCGTACGCCTCGAAGTACCCGTCAGGGGCCTGCGGGAGCTGCCCGTACTCGCCGTAGTGGTCCTGCCGGACGGGCTGCTGGTACGGCTCACCCGCCCCGTACGGCTGCTGCGGCACCCCGTACACCGGCTCCGCTATCGGCTCGTACGACGGGTACGTGGTGGCGCGATGAGAACCGGACATACCGCCGATCCTGCCAAACGGTGTACCGGTTGGTAAACCCGGGGCGGGTGCGGGGGCGGTGAAGAAACGCCGCCGCCCGGGCCGGGGCCCGGGCGGCGGGGGAGTTCTCCGGTCAGAGGCGCATCGCCTGCGGGGCCTCGCGGCGCCCCAGGTCCGGGCCCTCGTACTCGCGGATGATCTCGTAGCGGGTGTTGCGCTCGACCGGGCGGAAGCCGGCGTCGCGGATCAGGTCGAGCAGGTCGTCGCGGCCCAGCTTGTTCGGGGTGCCGAAGTTGTCCGCGTCGTGGGTGATCTTGTACTCGACCACCGAGCCGTCCATGTCGTCCGCGCCGTGGCTGAGCGCCAGCTGGGCGGTGGTGACGCCGTGCATCACCCAGAAGACCTTGACGTGCGGGACGTTGTCGAAGAGCAGCCGGGAGACCGCGAAGGTCTTCAGCGCCTCGGCGCCGGTGGCCATCTCCGTGCGGGCCATCAGCTTGTTGCGCACGACGCCGTCCTTGGAGTCGTGGAAGTCGTGCTGGTAGCGCAGCGGGATGAAGACCTGGAAGCCGCCGGTCTCGTCCTGCAGCTCGCGCAGCCGCAGCACGTGGTCCACCCGGTGGCGGGGCTCCTCGATGTGGCCGTACAGCATGGTGGCCGGCGTCTTGAGGCCCTTGCTGTGGGCGAGGCGGTGGATCCGCGACCAGTCCTCCCAGTGGGTGTCGTGGTCGACGATGTGCTGGCGGACCTCCCAGTCGAAGATCTCCGCGCCGCCGCCGGTCAGCGACTCCAGGCCGGCGTCGATCAGCTCGTCCAGGATCTCGTCGGCGGGCAGGCCGCTGATCTTCTCGAACCAGTGGATCTCGGTGGCGGTGAAGGCCTTCAGCGAGACGTTCGGCAGGGCCGCCTTCAGCTCCCGCAGCGAGCGCGGGTAGTAGCGCCAGGGCAGGGTCGGGTGCAGGCCGTTGACGATGTGCAGCTCGGTGAGGGAGTCGACCTCCATCGCCTTGGCGAGCCGGACGGCCTCCTCGATGCGCATCGTGTAGGCGTCCTTCTCGCCCGGCTTGCGCTGGAACGAGCAGTACGCGCAGGACGCGCTGCACACGTTGGTCATGTTGAGGTGGCGGTTGACGTTGAAGTGGACGACGTCGCCGTTCTTCCGCGTCCGCACGTGGTGGGCCAGACCGCCCAGCCAGGCCAGGTCGTCGCTCTCGTAGAGCGCGATCCCGTCCTCGCGGGTCAGCCGCTCACCCGCGTAGACCTTCGCCTCCAGCTCGCGCTTCAGCCCTGCGTCCATGCGGTGCCCCGCCTCCTCCGACTTCGATTCCTTGCCGGACCGAGCGTACGTCACTCGTCCGCTCGCCTCCGGGCCGCTCCGACCCGGTGCCGACGCTCCTCGCTCCGGCGCTCCTCCGTCGCTAGTCGCTCGTCACTTTCGGCACCGGCGCGCCCTTCGGCTCGGGACGGTCCGACAGCAGCTCAGCGAGCAGTGCGGGGTCGATGTTGCCACCACTGACCACGGCCGCGACCGTCCGGCCCCCGGTCTCGGCGGCGCGGTGGAAGTAGGCCGCCGGGGCGACCGCGCCGGAGGGCTCGGCGACCAGCCGGCCGCGGCGGGCCAGCAGGGCGACGGTGGCGCGGATCTCGTCCTCGGTGACGGTGACGATGTCGTCCACGTACGCGGTCAGGTGCTCGAAGGGCAGCTCGCCGACCGACGGGGTGCGCAGGCCGTCCGCGATGGTCCGGTAGGTGTCGGCGACCGGCCAGGCCAGCCGGCGGCCGGCCCGGAAGCTGGCCTGCGCGTCGGCGGCCAGCTCCGGTTCCACGCCGATCACCCGGATGCCCGGGCGGGTGAGCTTGAGCGCGGCCGCCGTCCCGGAGATCAGGCCGCCGCCGCTGACCGGCACCAGGACGGTGTCCAGCCCGGCCGGGGCGTCCTCGGCGATCTCCAGGCCGACCGTGCCCTGGCCCGCGATGATGAACGGGTCGTCGTACGGCGGCACCCAGACGTAGCCGTGCCGCTCGGCCAGTTCGGCGGGCAGGGTGTCCCGCTCCTCCGGCGACACCAGGACCACCTCGGCGCCGAACCCCCGGGTGGACTCCACCTTCACCGCCGGCGAGGTGTCCGGCATCACGATCACGGCCTTGATGCCGAGCAGCGCCGCCGCGTACGCCACCGCCTGCGCGTGGTTGCCGCTCGACTGGGCGACCACGCCGCGGGCCCGCTCGCCCTCGGTGAGCGCGGCCAGCCGGTTGTACGCACCACGGGTCTTGAAGGCCCCGGTCGGCTGGAGGTTCTCGGGCTTCAGCCAGAGCCGGCGCTCCCCCTCGTCCGCCCACGGGGCGGGAACCAGCGGGGTGCGCACGGCCACCCCCGCGATCCGCTGCCGAGCGGCGCGCAGCTCCTCCAGACCGACCAGTGCCATCCGTCACTCTCCTTCGGGAGGGAGTTCGCTCACCCGGTTCTCCCACTTCGTGGAGAGTACGACGGTGGTGCGGGTGCGGGCCACGCCTTTCGTGCCCGAGATCCGCTTGACCACCGACTCCAGGCCAGCCACGTCGGCCACCCTGACCTTGAGCATGTAGGAGTCGTCACCCGCGATGAACCAGCAGTCCTCGACCTCGTTGAGGTCCTTGAGCCGGTGCGCGACGTCCTCGTGATCGGCGGCGTCGGTCAGCTGAAGGCCGATCAGGGCCGTGACGCCGAAGCCGAGCGAGGCCGGATTGACCGTCGCGCGGTAGCCGGTGATGACACCGGCCTGCTCCAGCCGGTTGATCCGGTCCGTGACGCTCGGGCCGGAGAGCCCGACCAGCCGGCCCAGCTCGGCGTAGGACGCGCGGCCGTTCTCCCGGAGCGCCTGGATGAGCTGTCTGTCCACCGTGTCCATATACCGTCCGCGTCCTTCCGAACCTCACCAGACCCACAGATCATTATCCGGATTCCAAGGCGCCATGCGCGGAACAACCCGGATATCGCAGAGAAGATACTCTCCCGCCCCCGGCCTCCTCACTCCCCCTCAGCCGACACGCTGCCGTTCTCGTCGGCCCGGCGGGCCGCCGCCCCCAACTCCCCTTCCCAGCGCAGGTACAGGGAATGCGGGACGCCGACCGCGTCCAGCACCCGGCCGGCCACGAAGTCGACGAGTTCCCGCACGGTCGAGCCGCCGGCGTAGAACCCGGGAGAGGCGGGGAGGACGACGGCGCCCTGTGCGTCGAGCTCCACCAGGTGCTTCAACGTCACCCCGTTGAGTGGCGCCTCGCGCACGCACACGACCAGCGGGCGGCGCTCCTTGAGGGTGACGCTGGCCACCCGCTGCAGCAGGTCCTTGCTCAGGCCGAGCGCGATCCCGGCCACCGCGCCGGTGGTCGCGGGCACCACCAGCATGCCCTTGGCCGGGTACGAGCCGCTGGACGGGCCGGCCGCGAAGTCCCCGGCGGGCCAGTAGCGGACGTCGTCCAGGCCCTCGTCGGAGCCCAGCCAGGCGGCCAGGTCGGCGCGCCAGTGGGCGTCCCGGAAGGAGATGCCGGTCTCGTCGAGGATGGTGAGCCGGGCGGCTCGGCTGACGATCAGGTCCACCGGCTCCCCGGCGGCGAGCAGCGCCCGGATCACCGAGGCGGCGTACGGCGTCCCCGACGCACCAGAGACCCCGACCACCCACGGCTGACGCTTGACTGTTCCCATGTCCCATTTCTATCCGGACTCACCCGGTCGGGCCTCATCCGCGGGCTCCCCTGGAAGGATGGGGGCATGGCAGCGACCCTCGTCGACCTCACCCATCAGGTGACCACCGCGATGCCGGTCTACCCCGGCGATCCGGCCGTCCTGTTGGAGCCCGCGCTCACCACCGCCACCGCCGGGGTGAACGTGCTGGCCCTGCACCTCGGCTCGCAGTCCGGGACGCACGTGGACGCGCCCTACCACGTGGACGTCACCTGGCCGACCCTGGACGGGCTGCCGCTGGAGCGGTTCACCGGCCCCGCGGTGCTCGCCGACCTGCGCGGACTGGAGCCCCGGGCCGCCGTCACCCCCGAGCTGCTCGCGCCCGCCCTGGCGCGCGTCGGCGAGGGGTCCGTCCTGCTGCTCGCCACCGGCTGGGCCCGGCACTGGGGCACCGACGCCTACCTCGCGCACCCCAGCCTGACCGCGGCCGCCGCCGAGGCGATCGTCGCCGCCGGGGTGCGGACCGTCGGGGTGGACGCGCTGAGCGTCGACCCCACCCCCGACCCGGGCCCGGGCGACCCGGCGGTCGCCGCGCTGCTCGCGGACCTCACCGACGAGCACGACCAGCCCGGCGCCGACGAGCCGACCCTCGCCGCGCACCGGGTGCTGCTGGGGGCGCCCGGCGGCGGGGTGATCGCCGAGAACCTGACCGATCTGCGGGCGCTGCTGGACGCCCAGGAGGCCGGGCGGCCGGTCGAGGTGTCGCTGTTCCCGCTGCGGCTGGCGGCGGCGGACGGTGCGCCGGTCCGGGCGGTGGCACGGCTGGGCTAGGGAGTTCGAAGACCCGCCCCGGGGCGTTCCGGCCAGTCGCCGCACGGGACTTGGTCTAGACCATCCCCCGGCGCCGCCGCTACGCTGTCCGCCCATGGCAGAGATCATCGGAGTGATCGAGCGACTCTGGCGCTACCCCGTGAAATCCACCGGCGGCGAGCGGCTCGACTCCGTCGAGGTGGACGAGCGCGGCCTGGCCGGCGACCGCCTCTACGCCGTCCGCGACGCGGACGGCAAGCTCGGCTCGGGCAAGAACACCCGCCGCTTCCGCCGGATGGACGGCCTGCTCCGCCTCTCCGCCCGCCTCGGCCACCGGATCGACGGCCCCGAACTGTTCGACCCGCTCGGCCGCCCGGTCGCCGACCCGGGCGCCTTCCTGCGCGCCTACCTCCAGCGCGAGGACGTCGAACTCGCCCGCGAGGACGCCGCCTCCCACTTCGACCAGCTGCCGGTCAGCGTGCTCACCACCGCCACCCTGGACTGGGTCCGCGAGGCCGCCCCCTTCACGGTGGTCGACGAGCGCCGGTTCCGCCCCAACATCCTGCTGCGGACGCCCCCGGGCACCCCGCCCTTCGTCGAGGACGGCTGGTTCGGCCGGGAGGGGCACGGCGGCACCGGCGCCCGCCTCGCCTTCGTCCGCTCCAGCGAGCGCTGCGCGATGACCGGCGCCCCGCAGCCGGGGCTGCCGCACGCCCCCGAGATCCTCAAGGCGATCGTGCACGCCCACGACGGCCGGCTCGACGCCCTCGCCGAGGTCGCCGCCCCCGGGCGGCTGAGCGTGGGCGACGAGCTCGCGCTGCACTGAGCCCGGCGAGCACCTGGAGAGCGGAACCGCAGGTCAGGGCGGTCTCAGAGGTTTTCGAAAAAACTTTTGGATCACCTGCAACCCCGGCGGCCGCCACACGTCTATGCCAGTGAGAGGCGGGGAAACCCGCCGAACCCGGACCGCGAGAGGCGCTGGGGGCGACGCCCTCGAACTTCGGGTCCGACTCCAAGCACACGTACCGGCCGACGGCTGAAATACCGACGGCAGAACACCCTGGGGGGTATTTCCATGCCTGCTGTCCGCGCCCGTCGCTCCCGCTCCACCGTCCTCACCGCCGCCACCCTCGGCGTGCTGCTGGCCACCGGCGCGGTGCTGTCCTCCCCGGCCGCGTACGCCGCCGAGGCACCGGCGGCCGCCACCGCCCCCGCCGCGTCGGCCGCCGAGGCCACGGCCGACAAGCCGTCGCTGAAGGTCAACGCGCCGGCGACGGTCGGCCGCGGCGGACAACCGGTCGAGTTCACCGAGACCATCACGAACCCCGGCACCACCGAGGCCTCGTTCACGCTGAGGATCGGCACGAGCGGCACGAACTCCGTCTCGGCATACGCCATCAAGGTCGACTACCGCGACGCGGACGGCACCTGGAAGCCCGTCGCCGACACCGTCCCCGGCCTGACCGTCGCCGCCGGTGCCACCAGGACCGTCCAGCTGCGCCTCACCACCGAGCTCGCCGCCTACTGGTCCAACCAGGACTCGACCGTCACGCTCAGCTCCGCCGTCCTCGACGCGACTGGCACCACCGTCCTCGCCGAGAGCACCGACCAGGTCGCGGCCAAGGCCATCACCGTGCAGGTCAAGGACGCGCCGACCACCGCCGTCGCCGGCGGCGCCCCGGTCGAGTTCGACGTCACCGTGAACAACCCCAGCGCCTCCCGCTACACCACCGTCGACAAGGTCGTGGAGGCGGACAAGCACAGCACGCTCCAGGTGCGGAAGGCCGACGGCACCTGGGAGAACATCACCGGCACCACCAGCAGCCAGCCGGGCTCCGACCGGGTCACGTACCACCTCACCGACGACAGGACCATCGCCGCCGGCAGCAGCGACACCCGGCACGTCCGCTTCGCGTTCACCGCCGACGCCCCGCTCGGCACGGCCTACATCCACCCGTGGGCGATGCTCGACCAGGGCGCCGGGGCCATGCAGGCGATCGTCGGCCCCCAGTTCGTCGCGATCGACGTCACCGCAGCCCCGGTCACCGCCAAGCCTGCGCTGACCATCCAGGAGCCGTCCTCGATCGGGTTCGGCGGCGAGCCCGTCGAGTTCTCCGAGACCGTCACCAACCCGGGCACCGCCGAGGCCCCGTTCACCCTGAAGCTCAACGTGAGCAACGTGCACGCCCGGGTGCACGACGCGTTCGCCATCGAGTACCGCGACGCCGACGGCACCTGGAAGCCGGTCGAGCTGACCTTCAAGCAGAGCGACAGGACCTTCAACTTCAGCGGCAAGGTCACCGGCCTGACCGTCCCCGCCGGCGCCACCAAGACCTTCCAGCTGCGGCTCGCCGCCGTGGGCAACAACGACGCGGGCGGCTACAACCAGCCGACCAAGCTCTACTCCGCCGTCGTCGACCCGGCGGCCGAGGACACCGTGCTCGCCGAGGCCGCCAAGGACGTCACGGTGAAGTCGCTGGCCGTCGAGCTCAAGAACGCGCCGGCCACCGCCGTCGTCGGCGGCGCCCCGGTCGAGTTCGACGTCACCGTCAACAACCCCAGCACCTCCCGGTTCGGCAAGCTCGCCACCATCCTGTGGATCGACCCGCACAGCGTCCTGGAGATGCAGAAGGCCGACGGCGCCTGGGAGACCGTGCCCGGCACCCCGGGCCCCCAGTCCGGCGGCCCCGCCCGCTACCTCATCAGCGACGACGCCCTCGCGGCAGGCGCGACCATCACCAAGCACGTCCGCCTCGCCTACACCGCCGAGGCCCAGGTCGGCCAGACCGCCGTCAGCCCGTTCGCCCACATCAACGAGGGCACCGCCCACGCCGCCATCGCGGGCCCGCAGGGCACCGCGATCCAGCTCACCGCCGCGACCGTCGACACCTCCGGCGCCGGCACCGGCCCCGTCATCCGGACCACCTACACCACCGGCACCGCCGACGAGACCGACACCACCGGCACCACGGGCACCACCGGCACCACCACCCAGCTGGCGGGCGGCGAGCTCGCCCACACCGGGTCGGACGGCGTCATCAAGACCGCGGCGGGCGCCGCCGCCCTGCTCGTCAGCGGCATCGGCGCGCTCTTCGTCGCGCGCCGCCGCCGCAGCGCCTGACCGCCCCCGTCCGAGCCCCGGCTCCCCGGCTTCGCCCGGCGGGCCGGGGCTCGGCGTTTCCCGGGAGAGCTCGGTGTTTTCCGGGAGAGCTCGACGTTTTCCGGCAGACACGCCCCAGGAACGGATCAGGCGGTCTCCCGGCCCCGCTACGGCAGGGCGACCGCCCGCAGGTAGGCCTCGGCGAAGAGGTCGATGGACTCCTCCAGCGAGGGCAGTCCGGCGCCGAGCGCCGGTTCGAGGACCGGCCGCAGCAGGATGTGGTTGATCAGCGGGCCGAACAGCAGTTGGACCAGCACCGGGAGCGGCAGCGGACGCAGCCGTCCGGCCTCGATGTACGGCAGCAGCAGCCGGCCGAGGCCGTCGAACAGTCGCGGCAGGTGGGCCGCCATCATCCGGGAGGCGGGGCCGTCCGGTCGGGCGAACAGGTCGGCGAAGACCGCCGGCATGACCCGGGGCTGGCGGTCGAAGGCCGCGGCGAAGGCGCGGTGGAGCGCCCGGACGGTGTCCTCCAGGCGTTCCGGCGGGTTCGCGGCGAGCGCTTCCAGGTCCGGCAGCGGGCCGTACTGGAGGAAGACGGCGGTGAGCAGGCCGTCCCGGCCCTCGAAGACGGTGTGCAGGCTGGGCAGCGAGCACTCGGCGCGGTCCGCCACGGCGTCCAGGGTGACCCCGCCCAGGCCGCGTTCGGCCACCAGCCCGGCCGCCGCCGCGATCGCGCGCTCCCGTACCGGCGGCCGTCCGCCCGGGTCGACGCCCGCCTGCCGGACCGCCTCGTCCAGCGGTGCCCGGCAGCCGCCGAGCCTGCGCAGCAGGGTGCTGCGGGAGATGCCGGCCGTCGCGGCGATCGCCGTCAGCGGGACGTCCGCGACGTCCTGGCCCCGGTCCTTCGCCGCCGTGAGGGCGGCCGCCACCAGATCCTTCATGTGGAGCAGCATACTACTTGACACCTGAGACAGTTCCAGAGACTCTGTAAATGCAAGTTCCACACGGAAGGTGATCAACCGAGCACAGCAAGGGAGAGAGCCATGAGCGTCGTGATCTCCGGGGGCGGACCGGCCGGAATGATGTTGGGCCTGCTGCTGGCCCGGGCGGGTGTCGAGGTGACCGTGCTGGAGAAGCACGGGGACTTCCTGCGGGACTTCCGCGGCGACACCGTCCACGCCTCCACCGTGCGGCTGATGGACGAACTCGGCCTCGGCCGGAAGTTCGCCGCGCTGCCGCAGAGCCGGCTCGGCAACCTGGTGGTGCCGGTGCCCGGCGTCGGCCAAGTCCCGCTGAGCGCCTACGACCGGCTGCCCGCGCCGTACAACTACATCGCGATGATGCCGCAGTGGGACCTGCTCAACTTCCTCGTCGAGGAAGCCCGGCAGGAGCCCACCTTCACCCTGCGGATGAACACCGAGGCCACCGGGCTGATCCGGGAGGGCGGCCGGGTGGCCGGCGTGCGCTACCGCACCCGGGACGGCGAGCATGGCGAGCTCCGCGCCGACCTCACCGTCGGCACCGACGGCCGGCACTCCACCCTGCGCAAGGCGGCCGGGCTGGTGGCCGAGGAGTACCCGGTGCCCTTCGACGTCTGGTGGTTCCGCCTGCCCCGGCACGCGGAGGAGCAGGCCGCGCCGCCCAGCCTCGTCGCCGGCTTCGGTGACGGCGAGCTGGCCCTCAGCATCGCCCGCGACAGCTACTTCCAGATCGCCTACTTCAAGCCGAAGGGCTCCGACCCGCAGCTGCGCGCCGAAGGCGTGGAGCGCTTCCGCGAGCGGATCGCCCGGCTGCTGCCCCAGTACGCCGACCGCGTCGACCAGTTGGCGGGCATGGACGACGTCCACATGCTCGACGCCCGGCTCAACCGGCTGGACCGCTGGTACACCGACGGGCTGCTGCTGATCGGCGACGCCGCCCACGCGATGTCCCCGGCCGGCGGGGTGGGCATCAACCTCGCCATCCAGGACGCCGTCGCGGCCGCCACCCTGCTCGCCGAGCCGCTGCTGCGCGGCCGCCCGACCACCGCCGCGCTCGCCCGGGTGCAACGGCGGCGCCAGATGCCGACGGTGGTCATCCAACGGCTGCAGCGGATCCTGCACGGCGTGATGTTCGTCCCGGCGCTCACCGGCCGGCGGTCCGGCCCGCCGATGGGATTCGCCGCGCTCGTCCGCCACGTCCCGGCGGTCCGGCTGGGCATCTCCCGCCTGATCGCCTTCGGCCCCCGCCCCGAGCACGCCCCGGACTTCGCCCGACGGCCCATGGCGTAGCCGCCGGCCGCACGGGCCGGCGACCGGCCGTTCGGGCGGGAGGCTTCCGGGGAAGGACCGAGGACATGACGATCCCTCACCGCTCGACCGGCACCGGCGACCACCACGTCCTGGTCCTGCACGACTGGTTCGGCACCAGCGCGGGCTGGGGCCCCTTCCTCGACTACCTCGACGGCAGGGCCTTCAGCTACGCGTTCCTCGACTACCGGGGCTACGGAGAACGCAAGGACGTCACCGGCTCCTACACGCTCGCCGAGATCGCCGCCGACGCGCTCGCCCTGGCCGACCAACTCGGCTGGGACCGCTTCTCGCTGATCGGCCACTCGATGGGCGGCAAGGCCGCGCAGCAGGTGCTGGCCGAGGCACCGCTGCGGGTGCGCAAGCTCGTCGGCCTGGCACCCGTCCCCGCCGGGGCCTACCCGCTGGACGCCGACGGCGAGGCGCTGTTCTACGGCGCCGCCGAGGACCGCGAGAAGCGGTACGCGATCCTCGACCTGGTCACCGGGCAGCGGGCGGGCCGGGTCTGGCTGGACCGCATGGTCGACCAGTCGCTCCGGCTCTCCACGCCCGAGGCCTTCGGCGGGTACGTGCGGGACTGGGCGACGGCCGACCTGGAACGCCGCATCAACGGGAACCCCGTCCCCGTCAAAGTGATCGTGGGCGCACACGACCTCGCCCTGACCGCCGACGTGATGCGCGGCACCTGGCTCGCCCACTACCCCAACGCCGAACTGGAGGAGCTCGACGGCAGCGGCCACTACCCGATGTACGAGACGCCGGTGGCGCTGGCCACCTCGCTGGAGTCCTTCCTGCACAACTGACACCCGCCTTCACCCGACCGGGTGCGCTTCGCGGCGAGGGGCGGGGACCTGTAGCAGGCTCCTCCGCATGACTGACGATCCGTCAGTGCAGTCGCCTCGACCTCGCGGAGATCCCCATGGCCAACGTCCCGAAAGACCTCAAGTACACCAAGGACCACGAGTGGGTGCGGACCACCGGCAAGGACAAGGCCCGTGTGGGCATCACCGACTTCGCGCAGAAGCAGCTCGGTGACGTCGTCTTCGCCGACATCCCCACCATGGGGAAGCAGCTCGAATCCGGCGAAGCGTTCGGCACGGTGGAGTCCGTCAAGGCGGTGAGCGAGATCTTCATGCCGCTCACCGGAACGGTCACCGCGGTGAACGAGGGCCTGAACGACGAACCCGAGCTGATCAACACGGACCCGTACGGCGACGGCTGGATCATCGAACTCACCGTCGCCAAGCCTGACGAGCTGAAGCAGCTGCTCACGGCCGCCCAGTACGAGGCCTTCATCTCCAGCCGTTCGGAGTAGCCACCCCGGGCCGAGCGCACAGGAAGTCGGACTCGCCGACTTCCTGTGCGCAGCCGGCACCCGATCAGGTGACAGGGGCCAGGGCGAGTCCGCGGGCGGCGAGGAGAACGCCGCGGGCTCGGGCGGCGCCGGTACGGGCGGTGGCCGGGTCCGGGGCGACTCGCCGGGGGACGAGGCCGGCACAGGAGCGGCAGATGCCGGGGCGGGGCACCGGATCGCGGCACTCCGCGCATTCGGAGCGGGCAGGTGCGGCGACGGCGGGTTCACGCGGCGGTGGGAGCTTGCGCTGCAAGCGGTTGCGGAGCAGGCCGACCGGCGAGTGCAGGGGCCGCGGCAGGTCGGGGAGCAGGGCGTGGGCGAGGTCGGCGTCCGTGTGGCCCCTCGCCAGCCATTCGTCGACGAGGGGTGCGAGGGCGACGGCCTCGGCCTCGCCGAGGCGCAGGCGGGGCTCCCGGCGGATCACCCGGTGGAGTATGGCCACCGCCTCCCGGACGTGTGGATCGGTCTCGGTCAACGCGGCCGGGAGGGTGGGTACTTCTTCCGGGTTCTTTACGGGAGGGGCGCCAGAGGGGCCGGTATCAGGCTCACCGGGGGCCGGGGGTGGGTCACTCGGCGGCCCCGGGCGCTGAGGAGTGTCGTACACGTGCACCTCGGTCCGGATCGTGCCGTCGGGCATCCGGACCTTCTCGACCCGGTAATACCCGGCGTCCTTCAGCTCGTTGAGCGTCCGGCGGATCGTGCCACGCCCCTGCGGGCTGCTGTCGGCCATGCCCCTGCCGTCCTCACGCCAGCCGTCCGGACGGGAGAGGAGGTCCACGAGGAGTCCTCGGGCGGTGTAGCTGAGGCGACGGTCCTGGAGGAGTCCGTTCGGAAGGACGGAGAAAAAGCGCGAGTGCGCGCTACGATGAATCTGCATGGGGAGGGTTTGCTCCTGGTGCCAGACCCCGGGGTGTTGGTAGCACCGCTGGGGTCTTCTCTTTTCTGCTTGCGCCACGGAACGTAACACGCCGGTAGCAGCTCGTGTTAACCGGATTGACGATCAATCAGCGCGCGAAGCACTCGGGGGCGCACGCGAGTTGGCGCGCGCCTGGTAGACGATGGCGCATGAACCGGAGACCCGCACGCATGGGGCGTCTCATACTTCTCGCCTACGTTCGAGGCATGACAGAGAAGCGAGTTGACGACACGTCATCCGTGCTGGCGGTCGGCGTCCCCGGAGCGGTCGAGCAACACGTCGGACTGCAGCTCGCCGCCGCCGGGGTACGGGTGCGGACGCTGACGCGGCGGGCCCTGCTCGACCCGGCATCGCTGGAGGCGGCGGTCCAGGGGGCGGGCGCGGTACTGCTGAGGTGGCCGTTCCCCACGGCGGACGAGGCGGCGGACGCGGTGGGGGTGCTGGCCCGGGAGGTCGGGCGGGTGGTGCTCCTCTCCTCGACGGCCGTCCGGGCCGAGGGCGAGGTGGAGGCGCTGCTCGCCGGGAGCGGGGTCCGGCACACGGTGCTGCGGGCGCACGGGTTCACCGCCGCACTCCAGTGGGCGCAGGAGATCCGCTCCGGGGGCTCCGTGCAGGGCTACGGCGGCGCGGCCGGACTGAACCCGGTGGACGAGCGGGACATCGCGGCGGTCGCCGTCCGCGCCCTCACCGAGGACGGCCACGACGGCGCGCACTATCTGCTCACCGGCCCGGAGTGCCCCACCCAGGCGGAACAGGTGGACATCATCGGCGAGGCCGCCGGCCGCCCGGTGAAGTGGCAGGAGATCCCCCGCGAGGCGGCCCGCCGCCGCATGTCCGCCACCGGCCGGCCCGGAGCGGCCGTCGACAGCGCACTGGACTTCATCCACGCCCGCATCACCACCCCGAACCCGGCCACCACAACGGTCCAGGACCTCACCGGCCACCCACCCCGCAACTTCCGCACCTGGGCCACGGATCACGCGTCCCTGTTCCGTTAGGGCGTGCCCGGCCGGCGGCCGGGCCGCTCAGATCCCCAGGCCCCGGATGATCAGGTCCAGCAGGGCGAAGACGAACAGCGAGATGCCCACGAAGCCGTTGGTCTGGAAGAACGCCCGGTTCAGCTTGGAGAGGTCGTTCGGCTTGACGATGGTGTGCTCGTAGACGAACGCCCCCGCGACGACGACCAGGCCGACCCAGAACGCCGCACCGGCGTGGGTCAGGAGCGCGAACCACCCCAGCAGGAACGTCGTGACGACGTGGCACACCCGTGCGCCCCAGATGGCCGCCGGGATGCCGAAGCGGGCCGGTACCGACCGCACCTTGCCGTGCCGGTCGGACTCGACGTCCTGGCAGGCGTAGATGAGGTCGAAGCCGCCGATCCACACGCCGACCGCGACGCCCAGTACGAGGGCGTCCCACGACCAGGTGCCGGTCACCGCGAGCCAGGCGCCGACCGGGCCCATGGCCTGGGCGAGGCCCAGGATGGCCTGCGGGAAGTCGGTGAAGCGCTTGCCGTACGGGTAGACCACCATCGGCACGACGGCGACCGGCGCGAGCGCCAGGCAGAGCGGGTTGAGCATCGCCGCCGCGCCGAGGAAGACGATCAGCGCCACGGCCGAGCCGGCGTACGCCGTCTTCAGCGACACCGCGCCCGTGACGAGTTCGCGCGAGGCCGTGCGCGGGTTCCGGGCGTCGATCTCGCGGTCGATGATCCGGTTGGCGGCCATGGCGAAGGTGCGCAGGCCGACCATGCAGACGGTGACGATGAACAGCTCGCCCCAGTGCACCCGCTCGTCGGCGAGGAACATGGCCGTCAGTGCGGCGGTGTAGGCGAAGGGCAGGGCGAAGACCGAGTGCTCGATCATCACCAGGCGCAGGAAGGCCTTCGTGCGCCCCGGGGTTTCGACGGCAGCCGTGCTCACAGCCCGTACTCCTTCCAGCGGCGGGACACCAGGGCGGCCGTGGCCGGGTCCGACTCGACCATCTCGGGCCACCCGCCGTCGCGGGTGTACCCCTCCTCGGGGAGCTTGCGGGTCGCGTCGATGCCGGCCTTGCCGCCCCAGAATTGCTGGTAGGAGGCGTGGTCGAGGTGGTCGACCGGGCCCTCGACGACGGTGAGGTCGCGGCTGTAGTCGACGTTGCCGAAGGCCCGCCAGGCGACCTCCTGGTAGTCGTGCACGTCGCAGTCGGAGTCCACCACGATGATCAGCTTGGTCAGCGACATCATGTGGGCGCCCCAGATGGCGTGCATCGTCTTCTGGGCGTGCTTGGGGTACTTCTTGTCGATCGAGACGATCACGCAGTTGTGGAAGCCGCCGGCCTCGGGCAGGTCGTAGTCGACGATGTCCGGGATGATGATCTTCAGCAGCGGCAGGAAGAACCGCTCGGTGAACTTGCCCAGCGGGCCGTCCTCGGTCGGCGGGCGGCCGACCACGATGGACTGGAGGATCGGGCGGCGGCGCATCGTCACGCAGTCGATCTTCAGCGCCGGGAACGGCTCCTGCGGGGTGTAGAAGCCGGTGTGGTCGCCGAACGGGCCCTCGGGGAGCATCTCGCCGGGCTCCAACCAGCCCTCCAGCACCACCTCGGCGTCGGCCGGGACCTGGAGCGGGACGGTCTTGCAGTCGACCATCTTCACCCGCTCCCCGGCGACGAAGCCGGCGAACAGGTACTCGTCGATGTCGCCGGGCAGCGGCGCGGTGGCCGCGTAGGTCACGGCGGGCGGGCAGCCGAAGGCGATCGCGACCGGCAGCCGCTCGCCGCGCTTCGCGGCCACCGCGTAGTGGTTGCGGCTGTCCTTGTGGATCTGCCAGTGCATGCCGATGGTGCGGCGGTCGTGCCGCTGGAGCCGGTAGAGCCCGAGGTTGCGGATGCCGCTGTCCGGGTCCTTGGTGTGGGTGAGGCCCAGGTTGAAGAAGGAGCCGCCGTCCATCGGCCAGGTGAACAGGGCGGGCAGCTCGTCCAGGTTGACGTCGTCGCCGGTGAGCACGACCTCCTGGACCGGCGCGTCACCGGACTTCACGTGCCGGGGCGGCACGTGCGCCATCGAGGCGAGCTTGCCGAAGGCGTCCCGGAAGCCGGTGAAGCCCTGCGGCAGCTCGGGCTTGAGCAGGCCGGCGATCTTCTCCGCGATGTCGTCCGGGCCCTTGAGGCCGAGCGCCTTGGCGAGGCGCCGCTCGGTGCCGAAGACGTTCATCGCGAGCGGCATCGACGAGCCCTTGACGTTCTCGAAGAGCAGTGCGGGGCCCTTGGCCTTCTGGACCCGGTCGACGATCTCGCCGATCTCCAGGTGCGGGTCCACCTCTGCCTTGATGCGCTTGAGGTCGCCCTCACGGTCGAGTGCCCGCAGGAACGAGCGGAGATCGTCGTATGCCATGTCTGTCAGTATCCGCCACCGGATAGCCTGGCTCCGTCAAGGGCCCCGGGAAGGCACCCGCCCCGACCGCCCCGCAGGGAGATCGCCGCCGTGCTGAGAATTCTTCTGACCATCGTCCTTCCGCTCGCGCTCTGGGTGTGGGCGTTCATCGACTGCCTGACCACGCCCGAGGACCAGGTGAAGCACCTGCCCAAGCCGGTGTGGGTGCTCATCGTGCTGCTGTTCCCGCCGGTGGGCCCGATCGCCTGGCTGGTGGCCGGCAAGCAGCGCGGCCTCCTGCGGACCGGGGCTCCCGACGACACCGACGGTCGTCCGGGGCAGCCGGTCCGGCGCGAGGGCCGCCCGCTCGCACCGGACGACGACCCCGAATTCCTCGCTTCGTTGAAGAGGAGCGACAACGATCACGAGGACATGCTGAAGCGGTGGGAGGCCGATTTGCGCCGCCGCGAGCAGGAGCTGCGGGGCGAGGACGAGCCCGAGGACGGCCGAAAGAGCTGATCGGAGCCACTGGGGGGATCCCCCGGACAGCCCACCCGGACGGCACCGGGTGGGCTGTGGTGTTTTTGGCGCTTCCCTACGACTCGGCGCCCTCTAGCACGGATCCGCACCGGTGCCCGACCGGACTTGAGCGGGGCTTGAGCAAGGCGCAAGAGGGCCGCCCTACATTACTGAACGAGGGCCCTGACCTGCACTTTTCTTCATGTTCAGATCATCGGGCCATCACCTGACCGACAGCCCCCGGTATTCGAACGGACACCCAGCGCTCCGGCTTCGACACCACCGCTTCTGTGCAGGCCTGACATCTAAACGGACCTGACCTTGTACGGAATCGACGCCGAAACCAACGCACGGCCCCTCGTACAGTCATAAGTGAAGAAAGTGATTCGCAGCCGGGGGCACAGCAGACGTTGGCTGTCGGACAGTTCCCTCACCCTTGGAGTGGTTCGAGATGACGGTTGTGCATGAGGCGCCAGTCGACGGCGAGGTCCCCGAGGTCGCGGCCGACGCCCGCGGGCGGGTCGCCGAGCTGCACGAACTGCGCGAGAAGGTGCGGCGCGGCCCCAGCGAGAAGGCCACCGAGGCCCAGCACGCGAAGGGCAAGCTGACCGCCCGCGAGCGCATCGACCTGCTGCTGGACGAGGGCTCCTTCCGCGAGGTCGAGCCGCTGCGCCGGCACCGCGCCCAGGGCTTCGGCCTGGAGGCGAAGAAGCCGCACACCGACGGCGTGATCGTCGGCTGGGGCACCGTGCACGGGCGGACCGTCTTCACCTACGCGCACGACTTCCGGATCTTCGGCGGCGCGCTGGGCGAGGCCCACGCGCAGAAGATCCACAAGATCATGGACATGGCCATCGCGGCCGGCGCCCCGCTGGTCTCGCTCAACGACGGCGCCGGCGCCCGCATCCAGGAGGGCGTCACCGCCCTCGCCGGCTACGGCGGCATCTTCCAACGCAACACCAAGGCCTCCGGCGTCATCCCGCAGATCTCCGTCATGCTCGGCCCCTGCGCCGGCGGCGCCGCCTACTCCCCCGCGCTGACCGACTTCGTCTTCATGGTCCGCGAGACCTCCCAGATGTTCATCACCGGACCCGACGTCGTCCAGGCCGTCACCGGCGAGAAGATCAGCCAGAACGGCCTCGGCGGCGCCGACGTCCACGCCGGCGTCTCCGGCGTCTCCCACTTCGTCTACGACGACGAGCAGTCCTGCATCGAGGAAGTCCGCTACCTCCTCTCCCTGCTCCCCCAGAACAACCGCGAGATGCCGCCCCCCGCCGTCAACGACGACCCCGTCGAGCGCCGCAACGACACCCTCCTCGACCTCGTCCCCGCCGACGGCAACCGCCCCTACGACATGCGCAAGGTCATCGAGGAGATCGTCGACCACGGCGAATACCTCGAAGTCCACGAACGCTGGGCCACCAACGTCCTGTGCGTCCTGGCCCGCATCGACGGCCACGTCACCGGCATCATCGCCAACCAGCCCCAGTCCCTCGCCGGCGTCCTCGACATCAACGCCAGCGAGAAGGCCGCCCGCTTCGTCCAGATGTGCGACGCCTTCAACATCCCCCTCGTCACCATGCTCGACGTCCCCGGCTTCCTGCCCGGCGTCGACCAGGAGCACGACGGCATCATCCGCCACGGCGCCAAGCTCCTCTACGCCTACTGCAACGCCACCGTGCCCCGCATCCAGCTCATCCTGCGCAAGGCCTACGGCGGCGCCTACATCGTCATGGACTCCCGCTCCATCGGCGCCGACCTCTCCTACGCCTGGCCCACCAACGAGATCGCCGTCATGGGCGCCGAAGGCGCCGCCAACGTCATCTTCCGCCGCGACATCAACGCCGCCGAAGACCCCGACGCCATGCGCGCCCAGAAGATCAAGGAATACAAGAACGAACTGATGCACCCGTACTACGCGGCCGAACGCGGCCTCGTCGACGACGTCATCGACCCCGCCGAGACCCGCCAGGTGATCGCCTCCGCCCTGGCCATGCTCCGCACCAAGCACGCCGACCTGCCCAGCCGCAAGCACGGCAACCCGCCGATGTAACGCCCGCGCCCACGCGCGGCCCGCAGCACGCAGTTCCGAGCGACCACCACACACCACAAGCCACCGGGGGAGAAAACCAGACCATGACTGCTTCCGCCGAACCCCTCGTCCGTATCGTCCGCGGCTCGCTCTCCGACGAGGAGCTGGCCGCCCTCACCGCCGTGCTGATGGCCCGGGCGGCCGTCGCGCAGCAGGCCGCCGCGACCGCGCAGGTCGAGCCGATCGCCAACTGGCAGCGCCTGGAGCGCCGCCCGGCCTACTACTCGCCGGTCAGCTGGCAGCAGGCCGCCTGACGGCCCCGAACCTCCCGCGACGGCCGGTCACCCCACCCGGGTGGCCGGCCTTCCGGCCTTCCCGGCGACCGGGGCCACCGGGCCCGGCCGCCCCGACCACCGGGTGTCCGTTCCGCCCCGGCGCGGCTCGGTAGAATACCTACTGGACGGTATGCGGCCCGCCGCCCCGTCGGCCCCCATAGGATCGGCCGCTGCCGATGGACCAGAACTATCCAGGGAGGCTGCGATGGCCAGGCAGGCCCGCGCGCTGGCGACCCGCCAGACGGTACTCCTCGCGGCGGCCGAGGTGTTCGACGAGCGGGGCTACGCCGCCGCCACGATGTCCGAGATCCTGGACCGGGCCGGTGTCACCAAGGGCGCGCTGTACTTCCACTTCCACTCGAAGGAAGAGCTGGCGCTCGCCGTCATCGAGGGGCAGGGCGCCTGGCTGGGCACCTGGCAGCCGTCCTCGGACAGCCCGGTGCAGACCCTGATCGACCTCGGGTACGCCTTCGCCCACGCCCTCCAGGACGACCCGCTGGTGCGCGGCAGCATCCGGCTGACGATCGAGCACGGCAGCTTCACCCAGCCGCAGATCGCCGCCTACCAGGGCTGGTCCGACGTGGCCCGCGGGCTGCTGGAACGCGCCAGGGACGCCGGGGACCTCCACCCGGGGATCGACCTGGCGGCCGCCGCCGGGGTGATCACCGGGGCCGTCACCGGGATCCAGCTGAGCTCCCAGGTGCTGACCGACCGGCGGGACCTGATCCAGCGGATGTCCGACCTGTGGACGCTGGTGCTGCCCGGCCTGGTCCAGCCGCACGCGCTCGCCCGGCTGAGCGTCGCCGAGCGCGTGCCCTCCTAGCTAGGGGCTCCCCGCCCAGGGCCGCTCAGAGCCGGTAGCCGGCGCAGTGCTCCACCGCCACCAGGGCCGGCAGCGCGGCCGCCCAGAGCCGGCCGACGGCCTCCGGACCGGGCCGGTCGGCCTCCTCGGCGGCGAGCAGCACCTGGCCGGCCGCCATCGTCGTCAGCAGTTCGGCGGCGGCGCGGCGGTCCAGCCCGGGGCGCAGCTCGCCGGCCTCGGCGGCGCGGTCCAGCAGCCGGTGGACGACGGCGGTGAGGCTGCGCCAGGCGGCGTCCGTGCCGGGCGGGCCGTCCGGGGTGTCGGCCCGGGGCGGGCCCTGGCGGCCGAGCCGGACACCGGCCCGGACCATCACGTCCTCGCGCAGCAGCCGGGCGAGTTCGTGCGAGAAGTCGATCAGGCCCTGGAGGGCCGGTCCGCCGGAGCGCAGGGCGCGCAGCGCGGCCGAGCCGATCTCGCGCCCGGCGGCGGCGCGCACGCCGTCGGCGAGGGCCTGCTTGGAGACGAAGTGGAAGTAGAGGGCGCCCTTGCTCACCCCGGCCCGGCGGCTGATGTCGACCAGGCTGGCGGCTTCGAAGCCCACGCCGGCGAACGTGTCCGCCGCGGCGAGCAGCACGGCACGCCTGGTCCGCCCCGCGCGTTCCTGCTTGACCACTGGGCCCCTCCGGACTCGGCCGGACGCGTTTCCCCCCGCCCGCCCCGCTGCTGTCAGCGCGCCGCCGTTGGGGGCGACGCCTCGCATGCGGACGGCGCCGACCGAAACCGCATGGTTGGTATCTAATCTAGCTCCTTCGCGGACCCCGCCGTCCAGTGGGGAGCACCCCCGCCCCGGGCCTGCCGCCCCCCGGGCGGCCATTACCCCAGTCCAGGGTAGGGGTAGCGTGGTCGCGTCGGGCTGCGCGGCAGGGGCCACCCCAGACGCAGAAGAGAAACCGGGTGGTCTGTATGTTTTATCTCAGGCGACCGTACCGGCCGCTCGACCGTCACCCTGGAGTAGGGCCCGTCATGCCATTGATCGTAGAGCCGGACGCCCACGGTCCGTACGCCCACCCCGGTCCCGGCTACGACTTCCACGAGCGGACCGTCTCCCGCCACCTGGTGCACCGCACCTCGGTGTCCGAGGTGTTCCTCACCGGCTGGCAGGCCACCGGTCCGTACGACTTCCTGCTCGGCGCCCAGTGGCCCCGGCTGCACGCCTTCTACCGCCTGCCCGGGGACCGCTTCCACGACCCGGTGCTGATGGCCGAGACCATCCGGCAGGCCGGGCTGCTGGTCGGCCACGCCGGCTTCGGGGTGCCGCGCGGCCACCACTTCGTCATGGAGGACCTCTCCTACGCGCTCGGCCCGGACGGGCTGCGCGGCCTGGCCGTCACCACCGGGCCGGCCTCGCTGATGCTCGCGGTCGGCTGCGAGGACGTCCGGATGCGGCACGGCCGGCTGGTCTCGCTGCGGGTGCACATCGACATATCCCGGGACGGCCACCCGATCGGCCACGGCTCCGGCCAGTTGCGGGTCGTCTCCCCCGCCTCCTACGCCCGGCTGCGCGGCCCCGAGCGGCGGGCCGCCGCCCTGCCCCGGCCGCCCGCGCCCACCGCGCCCGAGCTGGTCGGCCGCGCACAGCCCACGGACGTCGTGCTCAGCCCCACCCTGCGGCCCGACACCTGGCTGCTGCGCACCGACGCCGGGCACCCGGTGCTGTTCGACCACGAGCTGGACCACGTGCCCGGGATGCTGGTGCTGGAGGCCGCCCGGCAGGCCGCCCAGCGGCTGCGCCACCCCGAACCGGTGGTACCGGTCGAGCTGGTGACGTCCTTCGACCGCTACATCGAGCTGGACCGGCCCTGCCTCGTCCAGGCGGTCCACGAGCAGGCGCCGGACGGCCGCCGGCTGCCCGTCCGGGTGCTGCTGGTCCAGGACGGGCGGACGGCGGCCGACTGCCGGCTGCTCACCGAACCGATCGACGGACCCGCCGACGGATCGGCGGACAGGCCGGCGGACAGACGGGGTGACAGACCAGGTGACAGACCGGCCGAGCCGCCGACGGTGCCCGCCCGGCGGGAGGCCTTCGACGACCGCCCCGCCGGCCAGGGCATCGGCAGCCCCCGGCTGCCGCTGGCCAGTTGAACGGCCTCCCCTGAGCACCCCTTGAGCGCCCCTTGAACACCCCCTGAGTACCCCCTTGGCCGCCCGCTAGGCGGCGACCAGTGCCGACGGCCGACCCGCGTGCATCACGCTGAGGTTGGTGGCCAGCCGGACCGGGTCCTGGGCCAGCCAGAGCCGCAGCGCCGCGCCCAGCATCGCGCTGGCCGACTCGATCCGGACCTCGGTGACCTGCGCGATCCGCGCCGCGCCGGGCACCAGCAGGTCGGCCAGCGGGGTCGGCAGCCAGACCGTCAGCGCGCACGGCGCCGGCGCCGTCAGAGCGCCCAGCAGGCGGTAGGCGTCCCCCGGCGAGCTGAGCGTGGGGATGATGTCCAGCAGGCCGTCGGCCACCACCTCGGACACGTCGCTGCGGTGTCCCTGGGCGAGCCGGCGGAGCAACGTGCGCTCGGCGGCGGTGATTCGGACGGTCAGCATGACCTCGTCGCACTCCATTGCGCGATTTCCTCCTCGTTCCTCCCCGTGCCGGCCGGCGGCCGGCACGAACTACCCCTGTCGCACCTCGGCCCGGCTACCTTCTGCGGAGAGCCGGGCCGGTGGGTGACTGTGTGCCCCGGTCAGATCCCCGCGTAGGAGTGCTTGCCGGTGACGAAGATGTTCACGCCGTAGTAGTTGAAGAGCCAGCAGGCGAAGGCCGCCAGCGCCAGGTAGGCCGCCTTGCGGCCCTTCCAGCCGGCCGTCGCGCGGGCGTGCAGGTAGCAGGCGTAGGCGACCCAGGTGATGAACGACCAGGTCTCCTTCGGGTCCCACTCCCAGTACTTGCCCCAGGCCGCCTCGGCCCAGATCGCGCCCGCGATGATGGTGAAGGTCCAGAGCGGGAAGACCAGGGCGTTGATCCGGTAGGACAGCTTGTCGAAGGTGGACGCGGCGGGCAGCCGGCGCCAGACCGACGCCGGGGTGCCCAGCGGGCCGGTGGTCAGGCCGGCCGCGATCCGCTTGTCGAAGGAGTCCTTGCCGAGGTACAGCAGCGTGGCGATGAACGCCGCGTAGAAGGCGCCGCCGCAGAAGATCGCGGTCGAGACGTGGATCGCCAGCCACGGCGAGTGCAGCGCCGGGACGAGCTGCTCGGAGTCGGTGTAGAGCACCGTGGTGGCGATGCCGAGGGTCAGCAGCCCCGCGAGCACGACCGGCAGGCCGAGCCAGCGGACGTTCTTCTTCGAGGCCAGCAGCACCAGGTACGCCGCAGTCATGGCGAAGGCGAAGGCGCAGGAGAACTCGTACATGTTGCCCCACGGCCAGCGGGAGACCGAGAGGCCGCGGGTGACGATGCCGCCGGCGTGCAGCAGGGCACCCAGCACGGTGAGCGAGACCGCGATCCGGCCGGCCAGGTCGGCCCGGGTGCTGTTGCCGGCCGCGCCCGGGCCGTCCTCCTCGTCCGCGCCGCGCCCGCTGGTGACCACCGTCGCGCCCTCGCCCGCCAGGGCGGTGCGGGTGAGCGTGGTGGTGCCGCCGCCGGCCCCCGCCACGGTGACGGTGACCTTCTTCGCGCCCTTGGTCCCGGCGACGGTCTCGGACAGACTGCCCGACTGCTCCGTCGAGCGGACGGCGACGGCGCCCTTGCTGCCGAAGGTCCACTCGATCATGTGGGCGAACATGGCGAGTGTGTAGACCACCATCGCCGAATAGATCAGCTTGTTGGAGAGGTCGGCCAGCTGTGGGTCGACCCCCGAGGCGAGATGCACCGTCTACTCCTTGGAGTTCTGGTCGGCAGGGACTGCGGGGTCCTCGGGCGCGGGGCCTTCGGCTGTGGGGCCTTCGGGTGCGGCGTCGTCCTCGTCCTCCGACGCCGGGGCGTCGTCCTGGAGGTCCACCGCGAGTTCGGCCAGTTCCTCGGCGATCTTCGCCGACTCACTGCGGGCCAGGCCGGCCAGCTCCACCTGGGTGCCGCCGCCCGGCAGGGCGACCGCGCGCACCCAGATCCGGCGGCGCTGCACGAACAGCGAGCCGATCAGGCCGAGGATCGCCAGCACCGCACCGGTCAGGGCGATCGTGTTGCCCGGGCGGTGCGAGACGTTGAAGCTGGCCCACTGCTTGTAGCCCTCGAAGGTGACGCTGCCGTAGCCGTCCGGCAGGTCCCAGGCCTGGCCGGGCTTGAGCCGGGCCTTGGCGGGCTGGCCGTCCTGGGTCAGCTGGGTCAACTTCCGGTCGTTGAGCTGGTAGATGTTCTGCGGCAGGCCGGAGTCGGTGCCCAGGTCGCCCGCGAAGGCGTTCAGCACCAGCTCGGGGGCGGCGTCGCCGGGGTAGAGCGAGACCGGGCCGGTGCCCTCGAAGCTCAGCGGCGCGGTCGGCAGGAAGAAGCCGGAGAAGCCCATCTGGGTCGGGTTGCCGTCCGGGCCAGCGCCGTAGTCGGAGACCTTCACGACACCGGTCGAGGTCAGGTTGCTGTCCTGCGGCAGGAACGGCACGGCACCCCGGTAGACGACGTCGCCCTTGCCGTTCTTGACGGTGATGACCGGGGCGTAGCCGTGGCCGATCAGGAAGACCTTGCTGCCGCCGATCTCCAGCGGGTGGTTGACCTCGATCGTGCCCTGCTTGAGCTTCGAGGTGTCCTCGCCCGCCGTGTACTCGACGTTCGCGGTGAACTGCCGGGCGGCGCCGATCTGGTCGCCCTTGTCCTGGAACTTGGCGGTGAAGCCGTTCAGCTTCAGGTAGAAGGGGTCGAGGTCCTCGGTGCCGTAGAACCGCGTGCCGTTGAAGTCGTCGAGCTGGGTGATGGTGTTGGAGTAGCCCTCGCCCTCGACCATCAGCTTGCCGCCGGTGCCGGACGCCAGGCTGGCCCAGGCGAAGCCGCCGAGCAGCGCGAACAGCGACATGTGGAAGAGCAGGTTGCCGACCTCGCGCAGGTAGCCCTTCTCGGCGGCCACCGAGCCGCCGGCCAGGTTGGCGCGGAACCGGCGCTTGCGCAGCAGCCGGTGGGCGGCGGCGTTCACCGCGTCGGCGTCCGCCTCGGTGCGCCAGGCCGCGTAGACCGGCATCCGGGTCAGGTTGCGCGGCGCGGTCGGCGGCTGGGCCCGCAGCACGCCGACGAACTGCCAGGTGCGCGGGACGATGCAGCCGGCCAGCGAGACGAACAGCAGGATGTAGATCGCGGAGAACCAGACCGAGCTGTAGACGTCGAACAGCTGGAGCTTCTCGTAGATCGGCGCGACCGCGGTGTGGTGCGTCTTCCACGCCTCGACCTTGAGCAGGCCCTGGCCGTTCTGGTACTGCGGGATCAGCGAGCCCGGGATGGCGGCCAGCGACAGCAGGAAGAGCAGGATCAGCGCGACCCGCATCGAGGTCAGCTGGCGCCACATCCAGCGCGCCCAGCCCAGGACCCCTATGCCGGTCGGGCCCTCGGACTCGACCGGCGCGGTGCTGAGCCGCTCGGCGGCCGCGTCGTCCGGCGCCAGGGGCAGCTCGGCCTCGGTCGTGGTCTTGCTCACGGTCAGATTCCGATCGAGAAGTCGGCGGTCCAGGACTGCAGTTCACTCATCGTCGAGTCCCAGATCCCGGTGACGAGCAGCAGACCGACCGCGACGAGCATGCCGCCGCCGATCCGCATGACGAGCGGGTAGTGCCGCTTGACCCAGCCGAAGGCACCCAGTGCCCGGCGGAAGGCGAGCGCGGCCACGATGAACGGTACGCCCAGGCCGAGGCAGTAGAAGGTCATCAGCAGGGCGCCGCGCTCCGCGTCGGCCTGGTTCAGGGCCAGGTTCTGGACGGTCGCCAGGGTCGGGCCGATGCAGGGCGTCCAGCCGACGCCGAACACCATGCCGAGCAGCGGGGCGCCCCACAGGCCGACCGCCGGGCGGCGGTGGGAGCGCACCTCGCGCATGCTCAGGCCGGGGACGAGGCCCATGAAGGCGAGGCCCATCACGATGGTCAGCGCGCCGAGCACGATCGAGATGACCCGCTTGTGCGCCTGGAGGGTGTCGCCGAACTGGCCGAACAGCGCCCCGCCCGAGACGAACACCGCGGTGAAGCCGAGGATGAACAGCGTCGCCCCGAGCAGCATCCGGCCGCGCCGGGCACCGCGGGCGTCCGCGAGGTCGGCGGCGGAGAAGCCGGTCACGTACGACAGGTAGCCGGGGACGAGCGGCAGCACGCAGGGCGAGAAGAACGAGACCAGCCCGGCGGCCAGCGCGATCGGCGCGGCCACCAGCAGTGCCCCGCTCTGGAGGGTCCCGGTGTTGTCGGCGAGTTGTAGCGGCAGGCTCACTGCTTCTGCTCCGCGACCACCGGCTGGAGGATCGACTCCAGCGCGTCCTGGGTCGTGCCGCCGACGGCGCGGGCGGCCAGCTTGCCGTCGCGGTCGACGATCAGGGTGGTCGGGAGCGACTGCAGGCTGAGGCTGCCCTTGGGGAACTTGAGCAGCTGGGTGCCGGCCGGGTCGAAGATGCTCGGGTAGGTGACGCCCTGCTCCTGCTCGAAGCGGACGGCGTTGGTCTTGTCGCTGTCCCGGGTGTTGACGCCGAGGAACTGGACGCCCTGGTCCTTGTACTTCTCCGAGACGGCCTGGAGGCTCTTCGCCTCGGCCCGGCACGGCCCGCACCAGGAGCCCCAGACGTTCAGCACCACGACCTTGCCGTGGTAGTCCGAGAGCTTGGTCTGGCTGCCGTCCAGGGTCTCCCCGGAGATGTCGGGGGCGCTCCCGCGCTTGCCGGTGTCCACCTTCGACAGGTTGGTCCCCTTGACGGTGACGAAGCCGACCTGGCCTTCGCCGCTGCCCGACGAGCCCGAGGAGGAACAGCCGGTGAGGACGAGCGCAGCGGCGGCGACAGTGGCGGCGGCTGCGGCGACACGGGGACGGGGGCGCGCCATGGCAGACATGTGAAAAGTTTCGCATGGAGTTCCGGGCAGGTTCGCCGGGGTCCTCCCTAGCGCGTCGCACCCCCTCTGACCTGTGACGGAGTCGGGCCGCCAGGCTCTCGCCGGGCGGCCCGATCCCATATTTACGCGGGGTTTACCAACGGCCCCGCGGGCTCACGCGCCGAAGCTCTTGCCCACCGGCTTGTCCTTGCCGCCCTTGCCGATCAGGTGCGCGGGCAGCAGGTCGCGGGCCGGCTCGCGGTAGCCGACCGAGACGATCTTGTCGCCCTCGAAGGTGAAGCTGGTCAGCGAGGCCAGCGAGCACTGCCGGCGGCGCGGGTCGTGCCAGAGCCGGCGGCGCTCGACGAAGGAGCGGACGATCCAGATCGGCAGCTGGTGGCTGACGCAGACCGCCTCGTGCCCGCGCGCGGCGTCCCGGGCGGCGCCGAGCGCGCCCATCATCCGCACCACCTGGTCGAGGTAGGGCTCGCCCCAGGAGGGCTTGAACGGGTTGGTGAGGTACTTCCAGTAGCCCGGGTTCCGCAGCGAGCCGTCGCCGACGCCGAAGGTCTTGCCCTCGAAGATGTTGTCCGCCTCGATCAGCCGCTCGTCCGCCGCGACGTCCAGGCCGTGCGCCTTGGCGATCGGCCCGGCGGTCTCCTGGGCCCGCTCCAGCGGGGACGCCACCACGTGGGTGATGTCCCGGCCGGCCAGGTCCTCGGCGACCCGCTCGGCCATCTCCCGGCCCAGCTCGGACAGCCGGTAGCCCGGCAGGCGCCCGTACAGGATGCCCTCCGGGTTGTGCACCTCACCGTGCCGCATCAGATGGACGACGGTGATCTCTTTGGCGCTCACTTCTCAGTACTCCTGGGGCTCGCAGGGATGGATCGGGGCCTAGACCGTGGCCGCGGCGGCAGCGCGGGCGGCGGCCGGAAGGGCGGCGGCGATCCGCTCGATCGCCCGCTCGTCGTGGGCCGCCGAGACGAACCAGGACTCGAAGGCGGACGGCGGCAGGTAGACGCCCTCGGCGAGCATCGCGTGGAAGAAGGCGGTGAAACGGTACGCCTCCTGGGTCTTGGCCTCGTCGTAGTTGGTGACGGCGGCCTCGGTGAAGAACACCGAGAACATGTTCCCGGCGGTCTGCAGCCGGTGCGTCACGCCCTCCTTGGTGAGCGCCTGCGACACCAGGCCGGAGATCTCGGCGGCGACCTTGTCCACCGTCGCGTACACCTCGTCGGTGCAGCCGCGCAGTTGGGCCAGGCCGGCCGCGGTGGCGATCGGGTTACCGGACAGGGTGCCCGCCTGGTAGACCGGGCCGGCCGGGGCCAGGTGGGCCATCACGTCGGCGCGCCCGCCGAAGGCCGCGGCCGGGAAGCCGCCGCCCATGACCTTGCCGAAGGTCAGCAGGTCCGGCGCCCAGCCCTCGTTCGCCGCCTCCAGGCCGTACCAGCCGGCCTTGGAGACGCGGAAGCCGGTCATCACCTCGTCCGAGACGAACAGCGCGCCGTTCGTCCGGCAGAGCCGGGCCAGGCCCGCGTTGAAGCCGGGCAGCGGCGGGACGACGCCCATGTTGCCGGGCGAGGCCTCGGTGATCACGCAGGCGATCTCGCCCGGGTGGGCGGCGAAGGCCTGCTCGACGGCGGCCAGGTCGTTGTAGGGCAGCACGATGGTGTCGCCGGCCTGGGCGCCGGTGACGCCCGGGGTGTCCGGCAGGCCGAAGGTGGCCACGCCCGAACCGGCGGCGGCCAGCAGGGCGTCCACGTGGCCGTGGTAGCAGCCGGCGAACTTCACCACCTTCGCGCGCCCGGTGAAGCCGCGGGCCAGCCGGATCGCGGACATGGTGGCCTCGGTGCCGGAGGAGACCAGACGGACCTGCTCGACCGGGGCGACCCGGCCGACGATCTCCTCGGCCAGCTCGACCTCGCCCTGGCCGGGCGTGCCGAAGGAGGTGCCGCGGATGACCGCCTGCTGGACGGCGTCGATCACCGCGGGGTACGCGTGGCCGAGGATCATCGGGCCCCACGAGCACACCAGGTCGACGTACTCGCGGCCGTCGGCGTCGGTGAGGTAGGGGCCGGTGCCGGACACCATGAAGCGCGGCGTGCCGCCGACCGCGCGGAAGGCGCGCACCGGGGAGTTGACGCCGCCGGGCGTCACGACGGAGGCGCGGTCGAACAGCGACTGGGACTGGGGGGCTTCGTAGGGGTAGCTCACGGGAGACATGGTCTCAAATCGTGTCCTTGAGCTCTGCATGTCGGACCCGATCATCTGGAACGATGATCCGGGCACCGTTGTCTGTACGGTTGTCCGTACAGACGGGGCCGCTGACTGCTCCGGAGCACGGACCAGTCAGACTGTGCACTCAGAGTGCGCAAGTGTTCCGGTTGTGTGCAGGGGTGTGGAGAGGACTGCCGCGTACCGCGAGTGGGTACGGCGGCGCATGACGGGTAAGGAGCACGTCCGGAGGGACGCCGGACGTGCGGGGGTCTGTCGATTCCGGCGAATTCCGGTGAGGATGGTCCGAGTGTCCGAGGCGCAGGACGGCTACGACGAGGCTGCGGGGGGCTCCCGCAGGCCCGCCGAAACCGCACGCGGGGGTAAGGGAGCGGGCACGGGTCGTGGCCGCCGCGGCGGCGAGAGGCGGGGTGAGGGACGCGTGGGGGTGACGTACAAGTACTTCGGCGCACCGGATCGCGCCACCGCCGCCAGAGTCCCCACCGCCCTCGGACCCGGCGGGCTCGGCCTGGACGCCGGCGAACTCGGTTCGCTCGGGCGGCTCGGCGACCTGATGGAGACCAGCGGCTCCCCCAACGGCCACCTCTCCACCAAGATCAAGCCGGAGACCATGAGCGCCATGGTCCTCACCGGCATCCAGGGCGTCCCGCTGCACCAGGTCCCGCCGCTGGAACTCGTCGTGCTGCACCCCGACTACGCCGTCGTCCAACTCCCGCAGAACGTCGTCGAACCGCTCCGCAAGGCCGACGAGACCGAACTCGGCGCCGCCGCCTTCATCTGGTCCACCGTCCCCGACCGGCGCGGACCGCGCGACGCCTTCGTGATCTACAGCATGCTGCACGAGTGGCAGGACTTCGCCAACCGGCTGCACGAGGCCGGGCACCAGCTGTACTGCCTGGTCTGGCCGTAGGACTTCCCGGGGCCCTTCACTCCGCCCGTCGAACGGCGGCCGGGGCGAAGGGATGTGACTCCGCCTCAGTTCGTCCGGGCGCGGCGCGCCCGCCGTACCGCCCGTTCGCTCTCCACCGGCTCCGCCAGCGGCCCGTCCACCAGGCGCGTCAACGCCGACACGAACACGTCCCGCTCCGGGCCGGGCAGTGACTCCAGCACCTCCCGGTGCACCCGGTCGGCGATCGCGGTGCCCCGCTCGACGGCGCGCTCGCCCGCCTCGGTGACGGAGATGATCCTGGCCCGGCGGTCGGTCGCGGACGGGCGGCGCTCGGCCAGGCCCGCCTTCTCCAGCTCGTCCACGGTGACCACCATGGTGGTCTTGTCCAGGTCCGACAGCTCGGCCAGCTGGATCTGGGTGCGCTCGGTCTCCTGCGCGTGGAACAGCACGGAGTACGCGCGGGGGGTGATCCCGAGCTCGGTGAAGGCGGCCGCCATCCGGGTCGCCAGCACGTGGCTCGCGTGGTCCAGCAGGCCGGAGATGTCACGGATCTGGCGCACGGGCGGGGTCGTCGTCATACGTCCGAGATTAGCAACGGCCCGTCCGCTGCCGGATGATCCCGTTGGCAACCAACCCCGGGTCTACGGGATGCCCAACTCGAACAGCGCATACCCCGCGTACCAGCCCGCCGCCACCACGGGCATCGCGAGCAGGCCGACCAGCGAGGACGTCCGCACCCGGCGCAGCGCCACCGCCAGACCGATGAACAGCGGGAAGGCCGGCAGCAGGTAGCGCGAGATGTTGCCGAAGATCTGGTTGCTGCTCAGCGCGGTGGCGATGGTGAGCACCGTGTAGACCACCAGCACCAGCGGCGGCCGGGTGCGCCACAGCAGCACCAGTAGTCCGGGCAGGGCCATCAGCAGGGCGATCGCGATCAGGTCCGGGACGGGGTTGGACTGCCAGAAGTTCCAGTGCCCGGTGATCACGTCCATGATCGTGCGGACCGTGGAGGCGCCGCCGTCGAAGTAGCGGTTCCAGGCGCCCCGCTGGAGCTTGAAGTAGCCGCCCCAGTCGCCCATCCGGTAGCCGACCCAGACGACGTACCCGATCAGGCCCCACGGGGTGATCAGCATCGCGGTCAGCGGCCGGGCCACCCCGTCGGTGCGCCGGATCAGCGCCACCAGCGCGGCGATCGACACCGCGGCGATCAGCGCGGCGGCGGTCGGCCGGTTGAGGCCCGCCACCAACGCCAGCACACCGGCCGTCAGCCAGTGGCGGGTCATCACGCAGTAGCAGGCCCAGGCGGACAGCGCGACGAACAGCGAGTCCGAGTAGACCGCCCACTCCACCCCCGAACCCGGGAACAGGCCCCAGATCACCGCGGCGATCACGCCCGCCCGGAAGCCGCCGAGCCGCTCCGCGATCGCGAAGATCCCCGCCGCCGCGACGAGCGAGGCGATCACCGAGACGGCGATCCCGGAGCCGTACGGGCCGAGCCCGGTGACCGCGCCGACCAGCCGCATCAGCCACGGGTAGAGCGGGAAGAAGGCGGCCGAGTTCTCGTAGTAGGAGGCCAGCGGCCAGCCGTGCATCGGGAGCAGCTGCGGGTCGTAGCCGTTCTCGGCGATCCGCTGGTACCAGACGCCGTCCCAGGTGCCCAGCACGTCCCACGGCTGGGCGCCGCCGCCGCGGCCCGGGTTCTTCTTGAGGTAGTCCCCGGTGTGCGACAGCAGCAGCATGAAGACCGTGAGGCCGATGGCCTTGACCACCGCGTACGCCCCGAGCGCGGGCGCGAAGCGGTCCACCAGGGCGCCGAACCGCCCGGGCCGCCGGGCCGCCCGCTCCTCGGAGCGCTCCGCGGGCCGCTCCGTCTCCGGCGCCGCGGGCGCGCCGGGCTCGGTGCTGGACGACTCGGTGCTCGATGCCGTGCTCATCTGCTCTGGGTACTCCCCGCCACGCTGGTGGTCCGCGCGGCTACGGCGCAGCGATTTCAGGTGAGCCTACGGCACACCCCCACCTGCCCCGCGAACGCCCGCCCGCCCCGAAAACCCCGTGGCGGCGCCCCCCCCCCCTCGGGGGGGGGGGCGCCCCGGGGGTGACGGGGGGCCCCCTCCTCTGCCGTCTCCTCCGACGAACTCCTCCGTCGGACTCCCCCGAACCGCCCCGGACCGCCTCGAACGCGCTCAGCGCCCGTCGAAGCCGGCCGGCACCCCGGAGGGCCGCCGGGTCACTTCCCGATCGGCTCCAGGATCGTCACGCACTCGAAGTGGTGCGTCATCGGGAACAGGTCGAAGGCCCGCAGCGAGACCGGCCGGTAGCCGCCCTCGCGGAAGAACGCCAGGTCCCGGGCGAGCGCCGCCGGGTCGCAGGCGACGTACGCGATCCGGCGCGCCTCCAGGCCAACCAGGTGCGCGACGGTCTCGCGCCCGGCGCCCGAGCGCGGCGGGTCCAGGACGATCAGGTCGGTGGCGGTGATGCCGGTGCGCGGCAGCAGCGTCTCGACGCGGTCGCACTCGATCCGCACGTTGTCCAGCGCGGCCAGGTTGTGCCGGGCGTCGGCCACGGCCTGCTTGGAGGACTCGATGCCGAGCACCGCGCCCTCCTCGCCGACCCGGTCGGCCAGCGCGCCCGCGAACAGGCCGACGCCGCAGTACAGGTCGAGCGCGTTCTCGCCCCACTGCGGGTCCAGGCCGTCCAGGACGGCGCCGACCAGGGTGTCCGGCGCCTCGGGGTGGATCTGCCAGAAGCCGCCGTTGCTGACCCGCCAGGTCCGCCCGGTCGCCCGCTCGCGCACGAAGCTGCGGCCGTGCACGCGGTGGATGTCGCCCTGGTCGTCCACCCGCGCGATCGACACCGGCTTGTCCAGCTCGACCAGCGGCAGCTGGGCGCCGGGACGCGGGGTGAGCACCACCTGGCGGTCCGAGGAGCCGCTCGCGGCGATCACCTCGACCGAGGCGATGCCCGGCCAGTCGCGGGCCTCGATGCCGAGTTCGGTGACGCCTTCGGCGGCGATCAGGCAGCGGTCCACCGGCTGCACGTCGTGCGAGCGGTGCTTGCGCAGGCCGACCTTCCCGGTCTCCTGGTCCACGGCGTACTGCACGCGGGTGCGCCAGGTCGGCACCTGCCCGGCCGGCAGCTTGCCGCCGACCGGCTCGACGCTGCCGTCCCAGCCCGCCTCGGCCGGGGTGAGCCCGGCCAGCTTGGCCAGCTGCTCGGTCAGCACCTGCCCCTTGAGCTTGCGCTGCCCGCCCGGGGTGACGTGCTGCCAGTCGCAGCCGCCGCACTTGCCGGGCCCGGAGAACGGGCACGGCGGCGCGATCCGCTCCTTGGCGGGCTCCAGGATCTCGACCGCGTCGGCCCGCAGGAACCGGGAGGTGGAGGTGCCCTCGGTGACCAGTGCGACCACCTTCTCGCCGGGCAGCGCGTGCCGGACGAACAGCACCCGGCCCTCGTGCCGGGCCACGCAGTGCCCGCCGCCGTGCGCGACCGGGCCGACCTCGACCTCGTAGCGCTGGCCGGCCAGCGGATCGCCGGTCGGCGTCTCGGGCCGCGCGGCCCGCGGCGCGGTACGCAGCGCCTTCGGCGGCCGCACCGCCTGCTTGCGCGGCCGCTCCCCCGGCGTGCGGGACGCCTGCGCGCGGGATCCCTGCGCGCGGTCGCCCTTCGGCGCGCCGTCCTTGGAGCGCTCGCCCTTCTGCGTGCGCTCGGTCTTCGGCGCACGGTCGGTCTTCTGCGTACGGTCGGCCTTCGGCTTCCCCGTGTCGGCTTCCGCCGGACGCGCGGGAGCAGGCTCGCCCGGCGCGAGCGGCGCGGTCTGCGCGGTGAAGCCGTCGCGGTCGGTGGCGGCCGGGCGCACGGGCTTGCCCCAGCGCGGCCGGGCGACCTTGCCGGGGGTGGCGGCGCCCTTGCGGGCGCCCTTGCCCGAGGATCCGGAGGAGCGGGACGGGGTGTTGCGGGTCACTGGGCGGAGTCCTTGCTGCTGTCAGCGGTGGCGTCTGGCATAACGGGGACCTTCGACTTTACGGCCTTCGGCGCCCGAGGCTCGCCACGCCGGACGGCACCCGGCGCCGACCAGGCCTTCTGCGGCTTGCGCCGCTCGGAGGACTCCAGCTGCCACGGCACCGAGGTGACCATCACCCCGGGCTTGAACAGCAGCCGTCCCTTGAGCCGCAGCGCGCTCTGGTTGTGCAGCAGGTGCTCGTACCAGTGGCCGACCACGTACTCGGGGATGTAGACCGACACCACCTCGCGCGGGCTGCTGCGGCGCAGGTTCTTCACGTAGTCGAGGACGGGCCCGGTGATCTCGCGGAACGGCGAGTCCAGCACCTTGAGCGGCACCTCGATGCCGCGCTCGTCCCATTCCCGGCGCAGCGCCGCCGTGTCGGCCGGGTCGACGTTGACGGTGACGGCCTCCAGGGTGTGGGCGCGGGCGAGCCTGGCGTAGGCGAGGGCGCGCAGCGCGGGCTTGTGCAGCTTGGAGACCAGCACGATGGCGTGCACCCGGGTGGGCAGCACCACGTCGTCCGGCTCCTCGGCGGCGGTGAGCTCCTCGGAGACCCGGTCGTAGTGGCGGCGGATGCCCTTCATCATCACGAAGAGCACGACCATCGCGGCGATCGCGATCCAGGCGTGGCTGATCTTGGTGACCAGGACGACGATCAGCACGGCCATGGTCATCACCAGGCCGAAGGTGTTGATCGCCCGGCTGCGCTGCATGTGGCGGCGCTTGGCCGGGTCGGTCTCGGTGCGCAGCAGCCGGGTCCAGTGCCGGATCATGCCGGACTGGCTCATGTTGAAGGAGACGAAGACGCCGACGATGTAGAGCTGGATCAGCCGGTTGGGGTCCGCGTCGAAGGCGATGACGAACAGGATCGCGGCGATCGCCAGCAGGATGATGCCGTTGGAGAAGGCCAGCCGGTCGCCGCGGGTGTGCAGCTGGCGCGGCAGGTAGCGGTCCTGGGCGAGGATCGAGCCGAGCACCGGGAAGCCGTTGAATGCGGTGTTCGCGGCGAGCACCAGGATCAGGCCGGTGACGGCGGCGACGAAGTAGAAGCCGGGTGTGAAGTTGTTGAAGACGGCTTCGCTGATCTGGGCGAGCGCGGTCTTCTGGTGGTAGCCGGGCGAGGAGCCGACGAGCTGCTCGGCCGGGTTCTCGGCCATCTGCACGCCGGTGAGGCGGGCCAGCCAGATGATGCCCATGAACATCACCACGGCGATGCTGGCCATCATCAGCAGGGTGGTGGCGGCGTTCTTGCTCTTGGGCTTGCGGAAGGCCGGCACGCCGTTGGAGATGGCCTCCACGCCGGTGAGCGCGGCACAGCCGGAGGAGAACGACTTGAGCAGCAGGAACACCATGGCGAACCCGGCCAGCGATTCGTTGCCGGGGATGGCGGCGAGGTGGAATCCGGAGCTCTCGGCGGGCATGTCCTGGCCGAGCAGGAAGTGCCGGACGAAGCCGTAGCCGACCATGCCGATGACGCCGATCATGAACGCGTACGTCGGGACGGCGAAGGCGGTGCCGGATTCGCGGACGCCGCGCAGGTTCATGCCCATCAGCACCACCACGACGATGACCGACAGGGTCAGTTCGTGGCCGCGCAGCGCGGGGACGGCGGAGACGACGTTGGCGACGCCCGAGGTCGTCGAGACGGCCACCGTGAGCACGTAGTCGACCATCAGGGCGCTGGCGACGACGAGTCCCGACTTGGGCCCGTGGTTGACGGTCGCGACCTCGTAGTCGCCGCCGCCGCTCGGGTAGGCGTGCACGTTCTGCCGGTAGGAGGCGACCACCGCGAGCATCACGATCGCGACGACGACGCCGATCTGCCAGGAGAAGTGGATCGCCGAGGCACCCGCCACGGAGAGCGTCAGCAGGATTTCCTCGGGGGCGTACGCGACCGAGGAGAGCGCGTCCGAGGCGAAGACGGGCAGCGCGATCCGCTTGGGCAGAAGTGTTTCGCCCAATTTGTCGCTGCGCAGGGCGCGCCCGATCAGGATGCGTTTCGGTAGGTCAGTCGGCATAGGCACGTTAAGGAATCGTAGGGGCTTCCCGGGCCGGGCTCCGCCGTTTGTCCCCCCCTTCGTCGCGACTGCGTTCTATGGACCGGCTAGCGTGTCGGATACGAGTCGGCGGGCAACACTCAGGTTGTGAGTCGGCGCCCCACGAGAACGCTCGCCCAGGGAAGCCGGGCGGGAAAGGGAGATGAACGGTGTTTGCGCAGGTCAAGAACCCTACGGGACGGGTGAGGTAGCGCCGGTGCACATCGTCATCATGGGCTGCGGCCGCGTGGGCTCGGCCCTCGCCAGAGCCCTGGAGAAACAGGGCCACTCGGTGGCCGTGGTCGACCAGGACCCGACCGCGTTCCGTCGGCTGGGCGCCGGGTTCAACGGGCGCCGGGTGACCGGCGTCGGCTTCGACCAGGACACCCTGCGCGAGGCGGGCATCGAGGAGGCCGGCGCGTTCGCCGCGGTCTCCAGCGGCGACAACTCCAACATCATCGCCGCGCGGGTGGCCCGGGAGAACTTCGGCGTGGAGAACGTCGCGGCCCGGATCTACGACCCCCGCCGCGCCGAGGTCTACCAGCGCCTGGGCATCCCGACCGTGGCGACGGTCCGGTGGACCGCCGACCAGATGCTGCGCCGGCTGCTGCCGAGCGGCGCCGAGCCGCTGTGGCAGGACCCGAGCGGCGGCGTCCAGCTGGCCGAGGTCGCCTACGCCCCGGGCTGGGTCGGCCACCGCATCGGCGTGCTGGAGGAGTCCTCCGGCGCCCGGGTGGCGTTCGTCACCCGGCTCGGCGAGGGCGTGCTGCCCTCGCCCCAGATGGTGGTGCAGGAAGGCGACCTGGTGCACGTGATGCTGCGCCGGGGCGACCTGACGGCGGTCGAGGCCGCGTTCGCGCAGGGGCCGAAGGAGGAGGGTCACTGATGCGGGTCGCCATTGCCGGGGCCGGTGCCGTGGGTCGCTCGATCGCGGGCGAGCTGCTGGAGAACGGGCACGAGGTCCTGCTGATAGACAAGAACCCCAACTCCATCTCGGTGGAGCGGGTGCCCATGGCGGAGTGGCTGCTGGCCGACGCCTGCGAGATCACCTCGCTGGACGAGGCGGCGCTGCAGCGCTGCCACGTGGTGATCGCCGCGACCGGCGACGACAAGGTGAACCTGGTCGTCTCGCTGCTCGCCAAGACCGAGTACGCGGTGCCGCGGGTGGTCGCCCGGGTGAACAACCCGAAGAACGAGTGGCTCTTCAACGAGTCCTGGGGCGTGGACGTGGCCGTGTCCACCCCGCGTCTGATGTCCGCCCTGGTCGAGGAGGCGGTCAGCGTCGGCGACCTGGTCCGGCTGATGCGCTTCAGCCAGGGCAACGCCAACCTGGTCGAGCTGACCCTGGCCGCCGACACCGAGCTGGTCGGCACCCGGGTGGGCGACGTGGCCTGGCCGCAGGACACCGCGCTGGTGACGATCATCCGCGAGGGCCGGGTGCTGGTGCCGGGCAAGGACGACACCCTGGAGGGCGGCGACGAGCTGCTCTTCGTGGCCGCGCAGGAGCGCGAGGAGGAGCTGGAGGACCTGCTGTCGGCGTCCTCCGGCGCCCAGTAGGGCCGAAGGCGCGGACCGGACACGGGCGAGGGCCCGCACCCACCAGGGGTGCGGGCCCTCGCCCGTCGCGTGCGGGCCGGCGAGCCGGGGCTCCGGCCGGACAGGGCCTAGCGGGCCGGCTCCTCGTCGTCGTCGAACTGCGCCTTGATCGGCGGCGGCGCCTTGAGCAGGATCTGCCAGGTGACGTACATCGCCAGCAGCATCGGCGGGATGCCGAGGGCGACCTTGAGCCAGCCGAGCAGGTTGACGTTGTGGGTGAAGTACAGCGGGAAGAGGATCACCGGCTTGAGGCCCATGATCACCACCCAGGCCCAGGTCGCCTTGGTGTAGGCGGCGAACCGGCCCGGGTTCTCCTTGCGCCAGGTGAACATCTCGCCGGTGACCGGGCCGAGCATCACGCCGATCATCGGCCAGCGCACCAGGGCGGAGACCGCCAGGGCGATGCTGTAGCCGACGTTCCACAGCAGGCCGGGCAGGTAGAAGTCCTCGGCGCGGCCGCTCTTCATCGAGATCCAGGCGCCGAGGGCGACGCCGAACACCCCGCTGAAGGCGTGCTGGACGGTCTCCCGCCGGGCCAGCCTGGTCACCACGAACACCGCGCACAGGCCCAGCGCGGTCCAGGCGGCGGAGCTGACCTGGTGGGTGATGTTGAAGGTGACGATGAAGACCAGGCCGGGCAGCGTCATGTCGATCATGCCGCGCACGCCGCCGAAGGCCTGCAGGATGGTGTCGGCCGCTTCCTTGGAGGCGGCGGCCTTGCGGGCGGCCTCCTCGGCCGCGCTGTCGGCGGCCTCCTTGGCGACGACGGCCTCGCGGACGGCCGCGTCGGCCGCGGCCCCGGGTCCGTGCGGGCCGGGCGGCGCGTGGTGGTTCGCGGCCAGGTCAAGCTGGGCGGCGGACTCGCCGCCGGGCTGGTTGCTCACGCTCATTCGCTCCCGTGTCCGACCGGACGCAGCTCATAGCGGGGGTTGAACAGCACGCGGCGCCCGCGTGCGTGGCTGATCCGGCCGCTGGCGACGAGCCGGCGGCCCGGCTCTATGCCCGCGATCGAGCGGCGGCCGAGCCAGACCACGTCCAGCGCCTCGGTGCCGTCGAAGAGTTCGGCCTCCAGGGCCGGCACCCCGGCCCGCGGGCGGAGCGTCACCGTGCGCAGCGTGCCCGCCACGGTGACCAGCTCGCGGTCCGCGCAGCCGGCGATCGGCGTGCAGCCCGACTCCGCCGCGCTCTCCTGGCGCAGCTCCTCGGCCTGCAGCTCCTCGGCCGAGGAGGTCAGCCGGCTGAGCATGCGGCGGAAGCGCCCCTGCGGCTGGTCGCTGCTGTTGTCACCACTCATGTCGGAAGGGTACCGGTTTCCGCGCCCCCGGCGGCAGGCCGTACGGCCACCGGGGGCGCCCCGGGGTCAGCTCTCGAAGCGGTAGCCCATGCCCGGTTCGGTGATGAAGTGGCGCGGGTGCGAGGGGTCGCGCTCCAGCTTGCGGCGCAGTTGGGCGAGGTAGACCCGCAGGTAGTTGGTCTCGGTGCGGTAGGCGGGGCCCCACACCTCCTGGAGCAGCTGGGTCTGGCTGACCAGCCGGCCGGCGTTGCGGACCAGCACCTCCAGCAGGTGCCACTCGGTCGGGGTGAGGCGGACGTCGGTGCCGTCCCGGTTGACCTTCTTGGCGGCGAGGTCGACGGTGAAGCTCTCGGTGACGACCAGCGAGTCGTCCTCGCCCGCGACCGGCTCGGCGCGGCGCACGGCGGCGCGCATCCGGGCGAGCAGCTCGTCCATGCCGAACGGCTTGGTGACGTAGTCGTCGGCGCCGGCGTCCAGGGCCTCGACCTTCTCGTCGGAGGCGTGCCGGGCCGACAGCACGATGATCGGCACCCGGGTCCAGCCGCGCAGGCCGCGGATCACCTCGACGCCGTCCATGTCGGGCAGGCCCAGGTCGAGGACGACGACGTCGGGATGGCGGGCGGCGGCCAGTTCCAGGGCGCTCGCGCCGTCATGGGCCGCGTCGACCTCGTACTTGCGGGCCTTGAGGTTGATCACCAGCGCGCGGACGATCTGCGGTTCGTCGTCCACGACGAGGACCCGGGTCATTTACGGGCTCCGCCTTTCAGGGCTGTCGGACTTACGGACTGTGGGACTTGCTGAACATACGGATTGCGGAAGCGAGGAACGACAGGCCGGAGCGGCAGGCCACCGGCTGTCACGTGATCAGCCGCGACAGCGGATCGTGCCCGTCACCGGCCGCCTCCCCCGGTTCCGGCGGCCGCTCGGCCGCGGGCAGGCTGACGACCATGGTGAGGCCGCCACCAGGGGTGTCCTCGGCGGTGACGGTACCGTCCATCGCCTCGACGAAGCCGCGCGCCACCGCGAGCCCGAGCCCCACCCCGGCGCCGCGCGGCGCGTCCCCGTAGCGCTGGAACGGCGCGAAGATCCGTTCCTTGGCGTCCTCGGGCACACCCGGGCCGCGGTCCACGATCCGCAGCTCGACCCGCGCGGAACCGCCCGGCTGACGCAGCGCGTCGGCCTTGACCAGCACCTTGACGCCGTCCGGGCTGTACTTGACGGCGTTCTCGACCAGGTTGGCCAGCGAACGCTCCAGCAGGCCGCCGTCGGCCCGGATCATCGGCAGCGTCTCCGGGACGTCGAGGCGCACCGACTCGGGCGGCACCCCGCCGAGGGCGAACGGCACCACCTCGTCCAGGTCGGTCTCCTGGATCAGCGGGGTGACGGTGCCGGTCTGCAACCGGCTCATGTCCAGCAGGTTGTTGATCAGGTGGTCGAGCCGGTCGGCCCCGGCCTCGATGCCGGCCAGCAGCTCCGCCTCGTCCTCCGGCGCCCACTCGACGTCGGCCGCCCGCAACGAGGTGACGGACGCCTTGATCCCCGCCAGAGGGGTGCGCAGGTCGTGCGAGACCGCCGCCAGCAGGGCGGTGCGGATCCGGTTGCCCTCCGCCTCCCGGCGCGCCGCCGCGGCCTCCCGGGCCAGCCGGCGGCGCTCCAGCACCACGGCCGCCTGCGCGGCGAACGCCCCGAGCAGGCGCCGGTCCGCCCCCGGCAGCACCCGGCCGCGCAGCACCAGCGCCAGGCTGTCGCCGACCGGCACGTCCACGTCGGCCTCCTCCGGCCGCTCCGGCGGGCGCGGCCCGGCGGTGGCGACCGGCACCCAGGCGCCGAGCGGCTCCGGACGCTCCAGCAGCGCGGCGCTCTCCTGCCCGAAGGTCTCCCGGACCTGCTCCATCAGCGCGGTCAGCACCCCGTCCCCGTTCGGCGCACCGCGCAGCACGGTACCGGCCAGCGCGCTGAGCGTCTGCGCCTCCGTCTGGCTGCGGGCCGCCTGGTGGGTGCGCCGGGCCGCCAGGTCGACCACGGAGGCGACCGAGATGCCGACCACGGTGAATATCGCCACCGCCATGATGTTCTGCGGCTCGTTGATCGTGAAGGTGTGGATCGGCGGCGTGAAGTAGTAGTTCAGCACCGACGAGGCGACCAGCGCCGACCCGATCGCCGGCAGCAGCCCGCCGACCAGCGCCGCGCACACCGTCAGCGACAGGAACAGCAGCATGTCGGTGGACAGGCCCAGCCCGCCGATCGCGGTCAGCACCAGCGCCAGCACCGGCGGACCCGCCAGCCCGATCAGCCAGCCCGCGATGGTGCGGGAGCGGCCCAGGTCGGTGATCCGGCGCACCGGCACCCGCCCGCGTCCGTGCCCGGCGTGCTCGTGGGTGACCATGTGGATGTCGATGTCGCCGGCCTCCCGGGTCACCGTGGTGCCGACGCCAGGCCCGTAGAGGTACTGCCAGGCCGGCCGGCGGCTGGTGCCCAGCACGATCTGGGTCGCGTTCACGCCCCGGGCGAAGTCCAGCAGCCCGGCGGCCGGGTCGTCGCCGAGGACGGCGTGGAAGGAACCGCCGAGGCTCTCCACCAGGGCCCGCTGCTCGATCAGCGTCTGCGGGGAGCCGGTGCCCGAGAGCCCGTCCGAGCGGGAGATGTGGACGGCGAGGAGTTCACCGCCGGAGACGCGGGCCGCGATCCGGGCCGCCCGCCGGATCAGCGTCGCCCCCTCGGGGCCGCCGGTCAGGCCCACCACGATCCGCTCCCGGGCCTGCCAGGTGCCCTCGATGCCCTGCTCGGCCCGGTACTTCTGCAGGTACTCGTCGACCCGGTCCGCGGTCCACAACAGCGCCAGCTCGCGCAGCGCGGTCAGGTTGCCCGGACGGAAGTAGTTGGCCAGGGCCGCGTCTATCTTCTCCGGCGCGTACACGTTGCCGTGCGCCAGCCGCCGCCGCAGCGCCTGCGGCGACATGTCGACCAGCTCGATCTGGTCGGCCCGGCGCACCACCGCGTCCGGCACGGTCTCGCGCTGGCGCACCCCCGTGATGCCCTCGACGGCGTCGCCGAGCGATTCCAGGTGCTGGATGTTGACGGTGGAGATCACGTCGATCCCGGCTGCCAGCAGCTCCTCGACGTCCTGCCAGCGCTTGGCGTTGCGGCAGCCGGGGATGTTGGTGTGCGGCAGCTCGTCCACCAGCGCCACCTGCGGGCGGCGGGCGAGGACGGCGTCCACGTCCATCTCGGTGAACGCGGCCTCCCGGTGCACCAGCTGCCGGCGCGGCACGACCTCCAGCCCGTCGACGAGCTCCGCGGTGAGCCGCCGGCCGTGATCCTCCACGAACGCCACCACGACGTCCGTGCCACGCTGCTGTCGCCGGTGCGCCTCGGCGAGCATGGCGTACGTCTTGCCGACCCCGGGGGCCGCCCCAAGGTAGATGCGCAGCCTGCCTCGTCCCATGAGCACCATTCTTGATCCGGCTCTGCCCCGGGGCCACCCCCGGACACCTGTTCCCCTTCCCTTCGAGACTACGGCGTGAGCGGCGATTTTCCGCTGATCAGTGGACTGATCATGCGGTTTTAGCGACATATTGACGGCGCCCGCCCCCTCGGCCGGGCCGGCTTGAAAGCCTTCTGCCCTGTCTCCGGGAAATGCAAAAAGACCCCCTCCCAGAAGGGAGGGGGTCTTTTCGGAATAATTGTTCGGCGGCGTCCTACTCTCCCACAGGGTCCCCCCTGCAGTACCATCGGCGCTGTAAGGCTTAGCTTCCGGGTTCGGAATGTAACCGGGCG